>CAZHHY010000190.1:0-3269 GCA_964532375.1 uncultured Muribaculaceae bacterium | reverse complement strand
GCTTTTTAGTTCGCAAATTTTCATGCCAAAACGGATATCGGGTTTGTCCGATCCATAATACTTCATTGCATCGGCATAAGACATTCTTGGAAAAGCATCTTTCATGTCTCGCCCAAGAACATTGCTAAACAAGGACTTAATTAAACCCTCGAAGGTGTTCAAGATATCTTCTCTCTCTACAAAAGACATTTCACAGTCTATCTGAGTAAATTCTGGCTGCCTATCGGCTCTTAAATCCTCGTCACGAAAACAACGAACTATTTGGAAATAGCGGTCATAGCCGGCAATCATTAATAGTTGCTTAAAGGTTTGAGGACTTTGTGGTAATGCATAAAATTCACCAGGGTTCATTCTTGAAGGAACCACAAAATCGCGAGCCCCCTCTGGGGTAGATTTAATTAGAACAGGAGTCTCAATCTCCATAAAACCAATACTATCTAGGTATTTACGAGTCTCTTGCCCCAACTTATGCCTTAACTCCAATGCTTTTTTCAAAGGATTGCGACGTAAATCTATATAGCGGTATTTAGCACGAATCTCTTCGCCACCGTCGGTATCGTCTTCAATAGTAAAAGGTGGAGTTTGAGAAGCATTCAAAACTTCTATAGATTCTATTTTAATCTCTACATCTCCTGTTGGAATCTTGCTGTTTTTGCTAGTCCGTTCTGCAACCAATCCTTTGGCTTGAATAACATATTCTCTGCCTAGTTTCTCTACCACCTCATTAAGTTCCTGGCTTGCACCGTCATCTACAACAAGTTGAGTGATTCCGTAACGATCTCTTAAATCTACGAAACTCATCCCTCCCATTTTACGAATTCTTTGAACCCAGCCGGCCAGAGTTACAGTTTCTCCAGCATTTTTAATACGTAACTCCCCGCAAGTGTGTGTCCTATACATGTGTGTTTTCTTTATTTACTCAATCAATTTTATAGCTGCAAATATAATAATAAAATGGCTAGCGTCTAGGTGGAGCATATTTAGCTGCTTCTGGCAATACTGCCATAATTTGCTTAATACGATTTTGATCTGAAGGATGAGTGCTAAAAAACTCCATTGTGCCACCTTTCCCATCGCTCATTCTTTCCCAAAAGCCCGGAGCAACATTAATATCATACCCCGCCATAGCCATAATTATAAGGCCAAGTCTATCTGCCTCATATTCATGTTTACGCGAATAAGGCAACACTACACCAAGCTGTGAACCAAGGCCAAAGGCAAGTTGAAAAATAGCTTTATTTTGTTGGTTCTCACCAATAAATGCCGAGGCAGCTTGGCCAACGGTATTAAGAAGCATCTCTTGACTCATTCGTTCGTTACCATGTTTTGCTAGCGCGTGGGCAATTTCGTGCCCCATTACCACTGCTACCAAATCTGGAGTGTTGGTAAGTTTCATAATACCCTCATAGAAAACTATATTTCCATTAGGGAGGCAAAATGCATTTACTTGGTCGCTTGCAATAACATCAAATTTCCAAGTCATACCCTCTAAAACGTTCTCTAAGCCTTTCTCCTTAACATAGCGCTCAACAGCATTTGTTATACGGAATCCAACTTCCCTAACAGTGTTTATATGAGCCTTATTAGTAGAGACTTTAGACTCGCTCATAATTTCGGTGTAAGCTTGGTTGCTCAAAGAGGTTATTTGCCCTTGATCTATGAGCAATATTTGTTTACGCCCTGTCATAAAAACTTGGCTACAAGAAACTATCACTACAGCCATTGTTATTAGCACTATAGCTCTACGTAAAAAATTTTTCATATACTTTAATATTAAATAAATACTTATAATAATTGGTGATAAAATTAATTATATTTGCGCAATTATGAAGATTTTTTTCAAAGAAAAAGAGTTTGTGTATACACTCGCTCTCTTTACTCTGCTTAGGTTTTTAGCTGTTGTGTTTATGGGACTTATGCCCCAAGACGCATACTACACATATTATGCCGACTCTTTAGCTCTGTCATATTTCGACCACCCTCCAATGGTGGCATATATGATTAAATTCTTTCTGCTTTTTTTTGGCAAATCGGCTTTGTCTCTGCACATTGCAGATTTTATTGTCACCTCTTTTACCTTGCTGTTTCTATACCTATTGTTGAAGCAAATTCTAGGAATGATACAACTAAAAAGAGGAATTATATTAATTGTTACAGCTCCTGTCATTACAATTCTGAGTATTAACACAACACCAGATGTGCCATTGTTGTTCTTTTGGTCTCTTTCTCTTTTACTTTTATATAAAGCTATAAAATCTGGAGAGTGGTACTGGTGGATTTTCGCAGGGCTTACTAGTGGTTTTGCATTCGACAGTAAATACACTGGAATATTCCTGCCCGCCGGCTTGTTTCTATTTTTATTAGTCTCTAAAGAACACCGCAAACAGCTTCTTTCATATAAATTCTTCTTATACGCAGTTGCTGTAGTTGTTGCAGTGTCACCAGTAGTTATCTGGAATATTCAAAACGACTTTATCTCGCTCAAATATCAATCGGCAGATAGAGCCGCCGACCTCTCTTCATTCAAATTCAACCCCGCCCTATTCCCTGGCTTTTTAGGATCGCAACTACTCTTGGCTTTGCCCGTTTTTTTAATAGCAACATATGCCTCGGCACTCTTAATTATTAAGAAGTTCTTTAAGCGCGAAAAAATAGAGGAGCACATACTGTTCGCAGCTTCATTTGCAATACCAATGCTGTTTGCTTTTACCGCAATCTCTTTTGTTTATTGGGTAAAGATTAATTGGATAATGCCTGTGTTTCTCTCGGCAACAGTACTAGCTGCAACCTATATTAAAAACGATAAAATTATTCGTTGGCAAACACTCTTCTCTGTAATTGTACACATTGCACTTCTAGTTCAAGTTATATGGGCGCCTGTTAAAATAAAATCTGACGATACCTGGTTGGGTTGGGAGGAACTAGCCAACAAAGTAGATATTCTTGAAAAAGAAAACCCCAGTAAGTTTATCTTCTCTGATAACTCCTATAAGATCTCGGCTGTACTCAATTTTTATTCAGATCAACACATATACGCCGGCAACGTAATCGGTAAATTTGCCTTCCAATTTGCACTAGACAATAAAGACCTATCGCACCTAAATGGAAAGGATGCAATTTATGTAACCAGCGACCGCTTCCGCCGCAAAAACCTAAGAAGCTCTACCATTGAGCAACTCCTAGAAACCCACTTCCAAACCGCAACCCTTCTAGACTCACTAATAGTCAAAGACCACCGCGGCACCGAAATCCGCCGCTTCTACTTCTAC
>CAZHHY010000189.1:0-3271 GCA_964532375.1 uncultured Muribaculaceae bacterium | reverse complement strand
CTGCAATAAACTTGCTTGGCCGGTAGCACCTGTTTTTTTGGCTTTTGTAATAGGCAAAGAGACTACAGATACTTTAATATCAGATCTTTTCCTACCATTTTACATCATAATTGCAGTATTTTTATTCCTTGGAGTTTTATCTATGCTAGCCCCTCTTCCAGAGGTAAAAGCAGTTGGTGAAGATTCAGATAGTGCACAAGACTGCCCTTATGCAGCAGATAAAACATCTATTATGCAGTTCCCTCACCTATTATTGGGTGCTATTGCATTGTTCCTATATGTTGGAGTAGAAACTGTTGCACTTGGCACATTGGTAGATTATGCAACTTGGCTAAACCTACCCAATGCTTCGGGTTATGCATTTATCTCTCCAATTGCTATGGTAGTTGGTTATATTTGTGGCATTTTGTTTATCCCAAAATATCTGAGCCAATCTAATGCATTAATCATTTGTTCTATTTTAGGTATCACCGGCTCAATATTGGTTGTTGTTACTCCTGCTGCTCTCTCTATTTGGTTTGTTGCTTTAATGGCACTTGGATGCTCATTAATGTGGCCTGCACTATGGCCTCTTGCAATGAACGACCTTGGTAAGTTTACAAAAACAGGCTCTTCACTTCTAGTTATGGCAATTGCAGGTGGTGCAGTTATTCCTACAATTTTTGGATTCCTTAAAGATTCTATAGGTGCACAACACTCATATATAATAGCACTCCCAATATATCTATTCATATTATATTACGGAGTTTCTGGCTATAAGATAAGAACAGCAAAAGCAACTGCATAGGCAATGCTTAAAAAAACTACAATAATTTTTCTTCTCCTTATTATTCCATTTTCTTTAAAATTGGGAAGTAAGGAGAAGTTTACTTTAGAACAGAATATGATCATAGTAAAGAAAATATCTTTCCCCTGTGCAAAGCCACCTATAAAACTTATAGAGAATATGATGGACAGTGTCTCTGTTCCATTTCATAGTTTAGATAATACAAACTGGCTAGGCTATAATTACAAGCCAGAGGTTACTTTTAGAATTGCATACTCAAAAGACGAGATCTATATTCAATATAAAGTAAAAGAGAAATACATTCGCGCCTTTTACACAGAAGACCAGGGCTCTGCACCTTATAAAGATTCCTGCGTAGAGTTTTTTATAATACCTGGAGAATCAGACGATATCTATTACAACCTTGAACTAAACTGTATAGGAGTTGGTACTTTTGCTGGTGGCCCCAACAGAAAAGAGAGAACTCGTTTTGGTACAGAGGTAACATCAAAAATTAGAAGAGCTTCTACATTAGCAATGGAATTACAAGTAGACAACAAAAACCTTTTAGGCAAAGATGGTTTTGAATCTAAAGAGGGAGATTTTGAGTGGAGCCTTATTGTAGCACTCCCTATTGAACTATTTTCACTAAATAGTATTGCCCCTCTTAGTGGCCGATCTGTTAAAGCTAATTTCTTTAAATGTGGCGATGACTTACCAGAGCCCCACTATCTTTCGTGGAATAAAGTAGGAACAGAGAAGCCCAACTTTCACACTCCAGAGTTTTTTGGCACTCTTTGTTTCGAGTAACCTTAGAAGGGATATCCCACACCAAACTGTATTGCGTATGTGTCTGTTTGAAACCATTTTTCTGGACCAACCCAAGATTTCTTAAAAGGATCGCGAGCAATCATACCTAAATCTAATCTTAGAACAACAAAGTCTAAGTTTAGCCTTATGCCAGCTCCCCAGTTTATAGCCATGCTTTTGTAAAAATCCTTGATACGAAATAGCCCACTCTCTTTTCCAGGCTCGCTTCGGAGTGTCCATATGTTACCAGCATCTACGAATAGCGCTCCCTCAAAATTCCAAAACATATTGAACCTATACTCTACATTAAATTCTAGTTTAACATCGCCTGTTTGATTTGGTATAGAGAAGGTGGTATCTATTGCGGCAGAGCCAGGCCCAACAGAACGAGCTTGCCACCCTCTCAAGCTATTGGCCCCACCCGCGTAAAAGAGTTTTTCGAAAGGTAATACTCTTGAGTTACCATAGGCATATCCTATCCCAACATTAAACCTTGTTGCAATTGAATAGCTTGAATATGGTTTGTAGGTATAACCAAATGTAAAGTCAGATCTAAAATATTGAGCATATGGAGTCTTCCAAATTGTTTTAGCTCCAGTTGTATCTGCAGATAAAGAGTTATTAAAAAGACTTATTAAATTACCTGCAATATCGTTGCTCCATCTAAAGTATAAATAGGAATGTTGTGGCATTGGGGAAGCATCTGTTGTATAGTATATTGAAGCTCCCGAACCAAAGTCGAAATGATTTCTATATGAGTTTTTCAAAAACGGATCCATTAACGATTCATAGAACTTAGGATCCATATTATATAATCTAATCACATTCAATTGAGCCGGGTTTACAGAATAAAATAGCCTCTCTCCAGACTTCCAGTTATAACCATAACTCAAAGAGATTAAGTTTCGTGTAAATTCTGGCCTGCTTTGAAAGTTATAACCAATATTAATATCGGTTCTTGGGACACTGCTTTTAAACAACGAATCTGGCAGTAATAAAAAGCTAGGGATAGATAACCCAGCCGAAATTCCTAACTCAGTAGAGCGAATGGGGTCATTGAGTTTGAGGTGAAAATTACCCATAAAACCTAAGGTGAACCACTCACCGCCCTTGAATAGGTTTTTATGATAATAAGAGACTGCAGGAGAGATGCCTAATAATTTATTTGAATTACTAGATGCTTCTAAATTTAATTTATATCCTTGGTTTTTTGAGGGAGTTAATCTAATTGTACAATCTACTTCTCTTTTAAGTTGAGAGGAGTCTGCATCTACCTCGTCGAACTGAATATTCACTCCGGAAAAATATCTTAGCGAGACGAACCTGTTATAGGTATTGGTAGCTTTCTTTTCATTGTACAGTTCGCCAGGTCTTAATGTATTCATTTTAGCAAGAATCCGAGGCCTTATTGGTCTATTTCCTCTATTATATATTTCAAGATCTTTTGTTTTGATAACATCGTACATACTCAAAGACTCTTCGCTACCTCTCATAGGGTCATAATCAGAAAAAAGAGATATGTTTCTTATTGAGTATAATTGATGGTCTCTAGCATCTTTGGGAGTTTCGTTTCTAGTGTAATTTTCAATTTTCACAAGCAATTGAGCAGTGCCATCTCGTTTGAGTGTATCTGCTTCGAATAAGAAGTAGTTTTTAGTAAAGTTATAATACCCTCGTTCTCTTAAAATGTTAGTG
>CAZHHY010000188.1:0-3275 GCA_964532375.1 uncultured Muribaculaceae bacterium | reverse complement strand
TCCTCAAAAGATTTTGAAGTAAGAGATATAGCATCATTGTTGAAAAAATAATTTGGTATAGAAATGAAAAATAAATTAATATATATATTGAGTGTTATTGCAATATGCTTGCTGCCAAATCTTTCGTTTTCTCAGCAACGGTTGCAAAAAAGGAACTATACTTTTGAAAAAATTGAGATGAAAAACCCTTGGCTTCTTTCTGGAAATGCTGCAGGGTTAGTCTTTAATAAGGCTCAAAATTTTGCAAATGTAGAGGGCTTTTATACAAATGAGAGTGGAGAGTATAGGAATTTTAATGATCCTAAGAGTTATACTACCTATGGGCTTGAAACAAAGTCTTATACTAAAATTAAAGATGTTTATTTCTATGGCTCATTCAAGTATGACTATGGCGTAAATCAAGATTTAGCTTGGAGAGGTACTGTCTATCCTGAATCTACCTTAAATCCTATTCTTGATTCTGTGCCTGGTAAATCTTTGAGAGAGTCCTATATTATGACAGCTAAGGTAGGTTACAATCTTAACGATCATGTATCAATAGGTGTAGAGTTTGATTACAACGCATCTACTGCTGCTAAAAGGACAGATGGTAGGAACCTTAACACTCTATCTATTCTGAATATTGCGCCAGGTATTACTTTTAGTACAGGTGCTCTTAAACTAGGCTTGAGCTTGAATTATATGAGAAACGTAGAGGAGGTTGAGTATAAGTATATTGGTGAAACAACAGGTAAATCTATCTATTACATGGAAGGGTTGTGGTTTTACACTACCTCTGGCATAACTTCAAGCACAAACCTTAATAGAAAATATATCACAGATATGTTTGGTGGTTCAATACAGGCACATGTTAGAACTGGTAATCTATGTTTATTTAATCAGTTCGCTGTTAATTATGGACAAGAAGATGATTTGGAGTATTACTACTTTGCAAAAAGATATGCAGCTGTAGAGTCTCTAAACTACAAATACGATGGACGGTTCAGATTAATTGGCCAAAGTACAGACCACACCTTGTCACTCTCTTTTGTTAGCAAAGAGAATCTCTCTTCCAATATTGTTAATAATTATGAGAGAGTCCCAGGTGAGCTGAACCAATGGGCATTTTATGAGTATGGTAAAACGCTTAGGTATATGACTAATTATCAGAAATATGGAGCAGAGTATAAAGCGCTTATAAGAGATGGCGAATGGAAGAGTTCTTGGATTTTTGCTGCAGGTATAAACCACCATATTATAGAGAAAGATTATAAAGTATACCCTGCGCTATACCATCAAGACTATAGTTTTACTCAGCTTTACGCTAGAGCTTCTAGAGACTTTACTCTAAATGAGACCTCTTTGCTAAACCTTGAACTTAACGGGAGCCTAATTGATGCTAATGGAACTAAGCTTGAGGCTACTAACCCATTAACTACAGGTTCTCTAAAGCTTAATGAGAATTTACTTAATTCAGATTTTGAATACAATACCGCAGGAAGGTATTCGGCTGGGATTGGCGTGAAGTATATGAGAATGTTAAACTCAGAGAATGGTTCTTCGGTATATTTGAGAGCAAACTACAATCATATAGATGCGGGTGATTTGGGAAATCGTAAGTTTTTCTCAATTTCCCTCGGTCTGAACTTCTAGGAAATTATTTTTTTGTACTTTTAACCCGCGTATTTATTAAGCTTGTGCTATCACAGCCTTCAATATGCGGGTTCTTTTATTAAACTAAACTATGAATTATGAATAAAAAAATTACTGTACTAGTACTAATTTTTGCTCTTTTTGTACCACGTGCTTTTGCCCACGAGGGAATGTGGTTGGTGAACTTGATTGACAAGCAGCTATATGAACTAATGAAAAGTAAAGGGCTGGAGCTAAAGCCAGGTGAAATCTATAATCCAGGGCAAATTGCTCTTACAGACGCTATTGTAGCAATTGATGGTGGAATGTGTAGTGGTAGTATTATCTCTAATAAAGGATTGATGATTACTAATCACCACTGCGCCTATGGCGATATTCACTCATTGAGCACTAAAGACCATAACTATTTAGAGAATGGCTTTTGGGCTATGACTCAAGACCAAGAAAAGCCAATTAAAGGTAAAAGTGTTACTTTTTTAAGGGGAATTAGCGACGTTACAGATTATGTACATAGGGTTATTGATAGTTTAGATGCTGCTGGCCCTAGAGGATTGTTCTTTATGAACAAGGTCTCTTCTGTTGTAGAGGAAAAGTACAAATCTTCGCCTTTCGAAAAATCGCTCTCTTCTGAGTGGAGAGGCTCAAAGTATTATCTCTATTTTTATGAGACATTTTCTGATGTTAGATTAGTAGGTGCACCTCCCGCTTCTATTGGGGCTTTTGGTGGCGAGACCGATAACTGGGGTTGGCCTCAGCACAAAGGAGATTTTGCTATGTATAGGGTTTACTCTGCTCCCGACGGCTCTCCTGCTAAATACTCGGCACAAAATATACCTATGGAGGCACAAAAATTCTTGACAGTCTCTTCAAAGGGTTTAAAAGAGAATGATTTCACAATGATTCTTGGCTACCCAGGTAGAACCAATAGATATATCTCTTCGCTTGAACTTAACCAAAAGTATGAAGTTCTAAACCCAATGATTAGTGGAGTTAGAAGAGCTAAATTAGACGTGTGGAAAAAACACATGGATAGTTCAGACGAGATTCGTCTTAAGTATTCCGATAAATATGTTGGGATAAGCAATTATACCGATTATGCTAAATGGGAAAACCTGTGTATAGAGCGTTTCGATATTATTAGTGAGATTGAGAAGAATGAGGCAAATCTATCTAAATGGATTGCAGCAAAGCCAGAGAGAGTTAAAGAGTATAGCTCTGTGCTTGAAAGATTAAAGAGGGGTTACGAATTAACTGCAGATGCAGAAAGATATAAAGGATATTTCCAGGAAACAATGGTAAGAGGTGCCGAGCTGGTGGCTCTTGGGCAAAGATTTAAAGGCATAACTTTATTTATGCAGAGAGAGAAACTAGATACTGTAACAATGAAATATCCAAAAGTAAAAGAGTTCTTCTCTATTGCCGAGAATCTCTTTGCTTCTTCTGACCCCCAAGCAGATAGAGAGCTATTTAAAGTTTTGTTAAAAATCTACTTAAAAGAGGTGCCAAAGAATTTTTATGCAGAATCTTTCGTAAATGTACTGGCTCGTTTTAATGGAAATACCAATGAGCTAGCAGATTTTATCTACGATAATAGTGCAATTACAGATCTTGAGCGAATGAGAGCTTTCTTTGCAGAGCCTCGT
>CAZHHY010000187.1:0-3458 GCA_964532375.1 uncultured Muribaculaceae bacterium | reverse complement strand
TTTTAGTATGTGCTTGGTAATCAGGTAGACACACTTTCATCGCCGTGGTTTTTAGCATGCGTTTGGTTACCAAGTTGATTTGAGGCCTACTGTTTTATTAAATACGAGCTTATTGGGGGTAGAGTCTATATTGTCTGTAATAAAATAGCCTATTCTTTCGAATTGTACAGCAACATTAGATTGGTCTTCGATCAAAGCTTGCTCGGCATAGCCTTTTGTAACTTGCAGGGAATTGGGGTTTAGGTAATCTATATACTCTTTTCCCTCTTCTAGGCTATCCATTTCTGGTTTAACAAAAAGGCGGTCGAATAATCTAACTTCTATCTCATTTGTGTGTGGAACAGATACCCAGTGAATGGTTCCTTTTACAGAGCGCCACTCGCCTGCACCAGGCTTGCTGGTAGGGTCGTAGGTGCAATGTATTTCAGTAATATTTCCATCTTGGTCTTTGATAATGTTCTCACATTTAATTATATAGGAATATTTTAATCTAACCTCTCCACCAGGCCTTAGTCTAAAGTATTTTTTAGGAGGCTCTTCCATAAAGTCTTCTCTTTCAATGAAAAGTTCTCTTGAAAATGCAATTTTACGACTCCCGGCACTCTCTTCGCCTGGATTCATTGCAGCATTGAAATATTCTGTTTGGCCCTCTGGATAATTTGTAATAACTAGTTTAACTGGGTCTAGAACTGTCATATATCTATTGGCACGGCGGTTAAGATCTTCTCTTACACACCACTCTAGTAGCGAAAGGTCTATAATATTGTCTCTTTTGGCAACACCTACTTTATCGGCAAACATTCGAATAGATTCAGGAGTATAGCCCCTTCTTCTTAAACCACAAATTGTGGGCATTCTAGGATCGTCCCAACCAGTAACATAGTTGTTTTTAACTAGTTCGAGTAACTTCCTCTTACTCATGACAGTATAGGTAATGTTTAGACGGGCAAATTCATATTGCTTAGATGGGAAAATCTCTAATTTTTCAATAAACCAGTCGTAAAGGGGCCTGTGAACGTCAAATTCTAGGGTGCAAATAGAGTGGGTAATTTTCTCTAAAGAGTCGCTCTGCCCGTGGGCATAGTCGTACATCGGATAGATACACCATTTGTCTCCAGTTCTGTGATGGTGGGCATGAATTGTCCTATACATAATAGGGTCTCTCATGAGCATGTTGGAGTGCCCCATATCTATCTTGGCTCTTAGAACTTTCTCTCCATCTAAAAACACGCCATCTCTCATTTGCTTAAATAATAGCAAGTTTTCTTGAGCTGTTCTCTCTCTATAAGGGCTATCTGTTCCTGCTTTAGTAACAGTTCCTCTATTTAACCTTATCTCTTCTTGAGTTTGATCGTCTACATAGGCTAGCCCTTTCTCTATGAGCAAACAGGCCCAATCGTAGAGTTGCTCAAAATAGTCTGATGCATAGAGCTCTTGAGCCCAATCAAAGCCAAGCCATTTTACATCTTCTTTGATGGAATCTACATACTCTACATCTTCTTTAGTAGGGTTGGTATCGTCAAAACGAAGGTTAGTTTTCCCGCCATATTTTTTTGCAAGACCAAAGTTTAAGCAAATGCTTTTTGCATGACCTATATGTAAATAACCGTTTGGCTCTGGTGGGAACCTAGTTAGTATAGATTTATGAATACCTTGTTCTAGATGATTTTCTACAATCTCTTCCAAAAAATTAAGACTACGAACCTCCAATGAGTCGTTTACATTGCCTACAGTTCCTTTGCTATTCTCTTCCATCTTTTAATTTTCCTCTTAATAAACGTGCAAATATACGAATTTCCTAACTG
This sequence comes from uncultured Muribaculaceae bacterium, assembly GCA_964532375.1. Lineage (GTDB taxonomy): Bacteria > Bacteroidota > Bacteroidia > Bacteroidales > UBA932 > Bact-08. Next base: position 1,653 of record CAZHHY010000187.1, on the reverse strand, counting down.
CATTTTTGTAACTTTGGCTCTTATTATACTAATATCTACAAAAAGAATCATATAAAATGATACAGTCCATGACAGGTTATGGCAAAGCAGAGTGTATTTGCGGGAATAACAAAATAACAATTGAGATAAAATCGGTAAATGGGAAAGGTGCCGATATTTCATTGAAAACTCAAATTATCCCTAGAGAAAAAGAGATTGAGATTAAGCAACTTATTTCGTCAAAATTACAACGAGGCAATATAGACCTTTTTGCAAACACTCAATATATAGAAGAAGCTGCTGGCCGTTCAATAAATGCTCAAGTTTTCAACTCTTATATGGCACAGTTAAGCTCTCTAACCTCTACATTGAAATCTGCTATCTCTACAGATACTCTCATAAGTGCAGCCCTAAGATTACCTGATGTAATAGACACAACAACCAAAAAAGAGGAGAGTGAAGAGGAGCTTGCATTGAATTGGGATAAAATTAAATCTACAATAGTAGAAGCTGTAGATATGCTCATAGATTTTCGTAAAACAGAGGGGAAAAAGCTTCAAGAAGATCTCACACACAGAATCTCTCTAATATTGAAATACTTAGATGCTACAGAAGCCCTAGATTCACAAAGAACTGTTTCGGTTAAAGAGCGTTTAAAAGCTAAAATTGAAGAAGCTCTTGATAATCCCGACATGAACCGCTTTGAGCAAGAGATAATATACTACCTAGAAAAGCTAGATATTACCGAAGAGAAGGTTAGGCTAAAGCAGCACTGCGTTTACTTCATGGAAACGCTAACAAAAGAGGAGTATCCTGGCAAAAAGCTAGGGTTTATCACTCAAGAGATAGGGCGTGAAATAAACACACTCGGTTCAAAAGCAAATGATGCTGGCATTCAAAAGCTAGTAGTGCAGATGAAAGACGAACTCGAAAAAATTAAAGAGCAATCTTTGAATATTCTTTAGGTTTTGGCGCGATGGTTGAGCCATTTGCCAGAGTTATAGTAAATGACTGCTCCTATAAGGCCAGCACTCCAGCCTATTGGGATTGACCACCAAATTCCTGTTGGTCCATATAGATTTGATAGGAAATATGCCAATGGAACTCTTATTGCCCAAAGAGATAGGGTGGTTATGAGCATTGGTATAAAGGTTGCCCCAGCACCACGAGTTACGCCGTTCACTACAAACATCGTAGAGAAAACCACGTAGAAAGAGGTAACTATAACTAAGTATTCACGGCCTATTTTTATAATTTCATTGTAATGAGGCGAACTTATATCTGTAAAGAGCCCCATTATCTCACTACCAAAAAGTACAACCACTAGGGTTAAGGAGAGGCATATTATTGTTGAGTACACCAAGGTGTACTTTAAACCAGTCTTTATTCTATCTAGCCTGCCTGCTCCAAGATTTTGTCCAACAAATGAAGAGAGAGCTGCCGCTAGGTTCATTGCAGGCATAGAGACAAACATATCTACACGGCCTGCTGCAGTATATGCTGCTAGTACAGGAACTCCAAAGGGCGAAACAATGCTCAGAAGAGCAAGACTACCTAACCCAACTAAAGTTTGCTGAATACCAGATGGTAACCCAATTTTTAAAGAGAGTCTAAAATTAGTCCAATCAAACTCCCATTTTTTATAGTTGAGATGAAATTTTATAATATTATCTT
>CAZHHY010000186.1:0-3484 GCA_964532375.1 uncultured Muribaculaceae bacterium | reverse complement strand
AATGGCATTTAGAGCTGTCTAAAAATTCTTTTAAAGCTGGGAGAACTCCAATTGTAGAGATAGTTATCCTTTTTGGGCTCCATCCAAAACCCCAGTCAGAAGTGAGTATGACAGTGCTTTTAAGAACCTCTTTGTAATTATCTAGCGGCTCTCCCATTCCCATAAAGACTACATTGGTAAGGCGGTCGCTCTCTTGCACATTAATGATTTGAGAAATAATTTCACCTGCAGTAAGATTAGCACTAAAACCCATTCGCCCAGTCATACAAAATTTACAACCCATTTTACAGCCACTTTGTGAAGAGACACATAATGTAGCTCTCTCTTGGTCTGGAATCATTACCGACTCTATATTGGCACCATTTAAAGATGGAAATAGATATTTTCTTGTTCCATCGGCAGAGAGAGAATCTGTTAGTGGAGCAAAGCCTCCAACCTCATAATCTACAGATAGTGCTTCTCTTGCACTTTTAGAGAGGTTGGTCATCTGCTCTATAGAGCGAGCTTTTTTTACATATAGCCAGTTTACTATTTGTTTAGCAGTAAAAGACGGAAGTGACAGATTATCCGTTATTTTACTTATCTCTTGGGGGGTACGCCCCAGTAACCATTTTTTCATTCTGCAAATGTAGAGAAAATTAAAAATCATTTGTTATTTTTGCATGAATTTAAAACTATAACATTATGGCAAAGCAGAGTGAAGAAGTAAAAAAAGATGGAGAAATTAGCCCGGAAAAACTAAAAGCCTTGCAGGCAACTTTAGACAAGATTGAGAAAGATTACGGGAAGGGAGCGGTTATGAAGATGGGAGAGCAGCCAAAATGGGAAATATCTACTATTCCATCGGGGTCAGTTTCATTGGACTATGCACTTGGAATTGGAGGTTATCCAAGAGGAAGAGTAGTTGAGATTTATGGCCCGGAGTCTAGCGGTAAAACTACACTTGCAATTCATGCAGTGGCCGAGGCACAAAAGCTAGGAGGCATAGCGGCTATTATAGATGCCGAGCATGCGTTCGACAGAACTTATGCGAAAAACCTTGGAGTAGACGTAGATAAATTACTAATCTCGCAACCCGATAATGGCGAGCAAGCTTTAGAAATTACAGACGCTTTAATTCGCAGTGGCGCAATTGACATTATTGTAATTGACTCAGTTGCAGCCCTAACACCAAAGGCAGAGATTGAGGGAGAGATGGGAGATTCTAAGATGGGGCTTCAAGCAAGACTCATGAGCCAGGCATTGAGAAAATTAACTGCAAACATAAGCCGAACAAACACTTGCTGTATATTTATTAATCAACTTAGAGATAAGATTGGAGTAATGTTTGGCAGCCCGGAGACTACAACCGGTGGTAATGCCCTTAAGTTTTACTCATCTGTTAGGGTAGATGTTCGCAGAATAACCCAATTGAAAGATGGCGACGAGGCAACTGGAAATAGAGTAAGAGCAAGAGTAGTGAAAAACAAACTCGCTCCTCCTTTTAGAAAAGCAGAGTTCGATATCGTTTTTGGACTAGGAATTTCAAAAATTGGAGAGATTATAGATCTAGGAGTAGATTTTGGTGTTATTAAAAAGAGTGGCTCGTGGTTTAGCTACGGCGAAGACAAGCTAGGTCAAGGTAGAGATGCTGCCAAAACTATAATAATGGACAATCCGGCTCTTTTTGAAGAAATTGAGGCAAAAATTCGCCAGAAACTAATAGAGAGCCACGATTAAAACAGAATAGAGAGAAAGATGGAAATTGTATTGAGTGGAATTCGTTCCACAGGGCACCTGCACCTTGGGAATTATTACGGTGCACTTAGGAACTATATTAAGATGCAAGATAACTACAACTGCTATTTTTTCATAGCAGACTTGCACTCTTTAACCACACACCCCCACCCAGATTCTTTGCATGCAGGAGTAAGAACAATTCTTGCAGAGTACCTTGCATCGGGCTTAGATCCAGAGAAATCGGCAATTTTTGTACAGAGCGATGTGCCCGAAATATCTCAATTGTACGTACTTTTAAATATGATTACATATAAAGGAGAGCTAGAGAGGACTGCCTCGTTTAAAGATAAAGTAAGACAAAATCCAGAGAATGTAAACGCAGGGCTACTCACCTACCCAGTTCTTATGGCTGCCGATATTCTTATTCATAGAGCAAATTTGGTTCCTGTGGGTAAAGATCAAGAGCAGCATTTAGAGGTAGCAAGAGTATTGGCTCGCAGGTTTAATACAATGTACAATTCCGAGGTGTTTCCAGAGCCTAAGGCATTTAACTTTGGTAGCGACCTTATTAAAGTGCCGGGGCTAGATGGTAGTGGGAAAATGGGTAAAAGCGAGGGTAATGGAGTCTATCTTTCCGACGATGAAAAAACAATCACAAAAAAAGTGATGAGGGCAGTAACCGATGGCGGCCCTACCAAGCCAAATTCTCCTATGGAAGAGCCCATTGCAAACCTCTTTACTCTACTTAAAATTGTATCTGAACCCTCTACGGTAGCACATTTTACAGAAAGTTACAATAATTGCACTATTCGCTACGGCGATCTTAAAAAACAGTTAGCACAAGATATTTGCAAACAAACTCTGCCTATAAAAGCTAAAATAGAAGAGATCTATAACAACGAGGCGTATTTACGCAAAGTTGTAGCTAGAGGAACCGAAAAGGCTAGAGAGAGTGCGCAGGCAACTATGAAGGAAGTAAACAAAGCTGTTGGCTTTAAAAGCTTCCTAAAATTTGATGATTAGTAAAGAGACAATAGACCGCATAAATGATGCTGCTCAAATTGTAGACGTTATCGGCGATTTCGTAGCACTTAGAAGAAGGGGGGCAAACTATATGGCGTGCTGCCCTTTTCATCATGAAAAGACCCCTTCCTTCTCGGTATCGCCTTCTAAGGGAATCTTCAAGTGCTTCGGATGTGGCAAAGCAGGCAACTCTGTAAATTTTATAATGGAACACGAGCAGCTTGGCTATGTAGATGCTCTTAAATTCCTAGGCAAAAAATATGGAATTGATGTTGTAGATAAAGATGAAACTGCCGAAGATGCTCAAAACAGACTTCGTGCCGAATCTATTGTTGCAGTTACTCAATTTGCCACCGACTTCTACTCTAGAGCACTATGGGAGACAGACGAGGGTATATCTGTAGGGCTTAGCTATTTTAAGGGCAGAGGTTTTAGCCATGAGATAATTAAAAAATTTGCACTGGGTTGGGCACCTTCGGGCCGTAATAACCAAGAGACTTTTAGCAATACAGCTCTTAAAGCAGGATATAAAAGAGAATTTCTTATAGCGTCGGGTCTTTCTATAGAGAGAGAGAGCAATAAAGAGTTAATAGATCGCTTTTACGATAGAGTTATGTTCCCAATTACTTCAATATCTGGAAGAGTAATTGCTTTTGGTGGCAGAACACTTAGAACAGACAAAACAATAGCCAAGTATATTAACTCTCCCGAAACCGAAATCTATATCAAAAGTCGTTCTCTT
>CAZHHY010000185.1:0-3486 GCA_964532375.1 uncultured Muribaculaceae bacterium | reverse complement strand
ATCGAACGGTTTACGATCTCTGTCGAATGGTTTACGATCTCTGTCGAACGGTTTACGATCTCTATCAAAAGGCCTTGCATCTCTATCGAACGGTTTCGCATCTCTGCGGTCCTTATCGAATGGTTTCGCATCTCTGCGATCTCTGTCAAAGGGTTTGCGGTCTCTGTCGAATGGCTTCGCATCTCTGCGGTTACGATCACCCGACGGCCTGCTGTCCCTACTGTCTCTGCCCTGAGCCCCAGCTCCGGCACGACTTGAAAATTGATTATTTCTCATTTATTTTTTATTCGGTGCAAAGTTATGCTAATAAGATTTATTTTCCTACTTTTACACATTCATTAAGTGTAAATATCAGAAGATGTGTGCTATTTTTAAAAGCTCTACACGTATATTGGGCTTCAACTCGCTCATGAAAGAGAATTTTAGAGTTTCTATAAGGTCAATAAAAAGCAGTAAACTGCGATCTGTATTGACTATAATGATTATAGCAATAGGGATAACTTCTTTAGTAGGTATTCTTACCGCCACAGATGCACTTAAGGCTCTTATGAATGAAAACTTTGGTAAGATGGGAGCTAACTCTTTTTCTATAAGATCTAATTTTTCTGATACTGAATCGGGAGCAAGGAAGGCACGAGTTATAAATAGAAGAAACATTACATACAGCCAAGCAAAAGAGTTTATAGATGCATATACAATACCTGCAATAGTTACTATTTCGGCTAGAGCATTAGGGAATGCAATAATAAAATATGGTTCTGAAAAAACTAATCCTGTGATATCTGTTTTAGCGGTAGATGAAAATAATATTGGCTTTGTGGGCGCTAAAATTTCTCAAGGAAGAGGTTTCCATGCAAGAGATTTGGAATCTTCGGCATTTACAGCAGTTATTGGATCGGGAGTTGCTACTTCTCTGTTCAAAGGCGAGAATGCAGTTGGTAAGGTTATTACTGTTGGGGCTGTGAGGTATGAAGTGATTGGTGTATTGGAGAAACAAGGTGCATCATTCGGAGGTGGAGTAGATAGTGAGGTACGGATTCCTCTTTCTAATGCAAGAGGTGTGTTTTTAAGTGAAAATACATATTACTCTATTGGGATAGTGCCTCAAGGTGCAGAAGATCAAGCTAAGGCAATGGAGGCTGCAGAACAGTTGTTTCGCTCTATAAGAAGATTGAGCCCTATAGACGTTTCTGATTTCAGGATTACAAAATCGGATGCTTTTATGGAAGAGATATTGGGAATATTGTCTTATGTGACAATAGCTGCATTTATAATAGGTAGTATAACTCTGCTTGGAGCTGCTGTTGGTCTTATGAACATAATGCTAGTCTCGGTAAAAGAGAGAACACGAGAGATTGGTACTAGAAAAGCATTAGGCGCAACTTCAAAAACAATTAAACAACAGTTTTTATTTGAATCTATTGTTATTGGGCAACTAGGAGGGTTGTTTGGAATTATATTGGGTATGGTAGTTGGTAACCTTACTGCTATAATTATGAGTGCACCTTTCGTTATTCCGTGGCTTTGGATATTTTCAGGAGTAATGGTTTGCCTATTTGTAAGCATCGCCTCTGGATATATTCCAGCTGTTAGAGCTTCTAAGTTAGACCCTATTGAGGCTCTTAGATACGAATAAACTGCTTTTCTATTTTAACCGAAAAATATAGGTAATTGTTCCTTCTTGTATTGTAGGTGCAGAGCTACTTAGATTGAATTTAGCTTCTAATGCCGCTTTTTTAGCAGCTTCCCATAAAACTTTGTCTTGTACTGTTGTTCCAGTAATTCCTGGAGTGGCGCTAACTACAGAACCATATTGATCTACAGATATTTTAACAACTACTTTTCCAGATTTGTTAACTGTATAATCTGGTTTGGGTAGTGAGCCCATTATACTACGGCCTGCAAGTTTAGCCTGTGGATCTCCTTCTAAAGCTCCTACCGCAGTGTTTCCTGCAGGGTGCCCTGCAGTTATTTTATTACTACTCTCTTTAGCTGTTTGTGGTGCTGTAGAATCGGCATTGGCTGCCGATGGGAACAGTGCTCTTCTATCTATTGGAATAGCTTTTGGAGGTTCGAACTGCTCTATGTCTCCCGTGTTCCCCATCGTACTTTCGGCTCCACGATTTGCTTTCTGACCAACTATTGGAGATTCCGATTTTTGTACTAATCGTATATCTTCTTTTGGAGTTGGAACTTCTACTTTTGGCTCTTGACCAGTACTAACCTGTATTGGCTTAGGAGGCTCTAGCTCAAAATCAATCTCAATCCCAGTCTCTGCAGGTGGAGGATAAATAACTTTGAACCCGGTAGTGAAAAAGAGGATAACTAGCATTAGGTGGAACCCTACTGCGATTGAAGCACCCACTATTTTTGCGTGCTTTTCATCTTTAGTTTCTCTTTTTGGTGCTTTGGACATTATAAAAAAAATATTGTTTCTGAAAAATACTATTCTGGTGCAGTTGCTAGAATTAATCGATATTGATTGCGCTTGGCAATATTCATGATGTTTACCACCTGCTCCATTGGTACTGTTTTATCTACATGGAGTGATACAGTGGGGTCTTCTGTCTCTATAAGTTCTTGTTGAATAATTTTCTCTATATCTGATAGCTGAACAGGAGTGTTTTTACCGTTTATATGATATGAAAAAGTATTTGATTGTAAATAATGGCGTATAGAGATACTAACTACAGGTTTCGATGAAACTTGATTTGTACTTTTTGGTAAAAGAAGCTTTAATGCATTTGGATTTACCAGAGTAGATGTTACCAAAAAGAATATCAGTAGCAAAAAAACAATATCTGTCATTGAAGACATACTGAACGATGGATCTACTTTTGAACGACGTTTAATAGCCATAATTAATAAGTTTATTTGCTAGCAGGTTCATGTAGTAAGTCCATAAATTCAATTGTATTGCTTTCCATTTTATATACAATATTATCTATGCGTGCAGTTAGGTAGTTGTATCCAAAGTATGCTAGAATCCCTACTGTAAGTCCTGCGACTGTAGTAACCATAGCAACGTAAATACCACCTGATAATAGGGTAATATCTACATTGCTTCCTGCTTGTGACATATTATAGAAAGCCTGAATCATACCTATTACGGTGCCTAAAAAACCAAGCATGGGTGCACCTCCAGAAATAGTTGCAAGCATTGGTAGCCCTTTCTCTAATTTTGAGATTTCTAGGTTACCCATATTCTCTACAGATGTTTGGATGTCATTTAATGGGCGCCCTATTCTCTCTATACCTTTCTCAATTAACCTTGCAATAGGGGTTTCTTGAGTATTACAAAGATTAATTGCAGCTTTAATTTTACCATCATGAATATAGTCATGAATGTTTTTCATGAAATTCTGATCTATTTGGGAAGCCTTGCGTATTGCCCACCATCTCTCTCCAAAAATATAAAGAGCAATTATAGATGGAGCTAGTAAGGTTATCATTATCCATCCGCCGGTTAGAGCGATGCCAAGGAAA
>CAZHHY010000184.1:0-3493 GCA_964532375.1 uncultured Muribaculaceae bacterium | reverse complement strand
TGCTATTGTTCAAGAAGAGGCTGCTGTTATTCAAGAAGAGACTGCTATTGTAGCTCTAGGGCAACCTATTTTGAAAAAACCTGCTGCTCAACCTCAACAAATAAAGGATAAGCCTAGTAATTCTAAGTTCATTAAGAGCGTGGTAACTACATTGTTAATAATTTTTCTTATAATTCTAGTTATAACTCTATTGGTTCTCTTTAAAGAGGAGTTGAAACCATTCTGGGAGTGGCTGTTATATAATAAAGAAGAGAGAGAACTTTTAAGATCTTCTCTCTCTTCATTACTGTAAATAGTGATACTATAGCTTAGTGATTTAGCTAATTGTTGCGCCGTTGTCTAGTTTCTCTTCTGGAGTTACGATTCTCATTTTACCGCCCTCTTCTTTGGCCATTAGAATCATTCCGTTAGACTCTATGCCACGTATTTTACGAGGAACTAAGTTTGCCAAAATACAAATTTGCTTACCCACCATCTCTTCTGGGGTATAATATTCTGCAATACCCGAAACAATCGTGCGAGTATCAATTCCTGTGTCAATTGTTAGCTTAAGAAGCTTATCGGTTTTAGGTACCCGCTCGGCCTCTACGACAGTTGCTGTACGTATATCCATATTCATGAATTGTTCGTAGGTACACTCGTCTTTTAGAGGTAGTACAGTAGGAACAGGCTCTGTTTGAGTGCTGCTAGCATCGCTTGCCGAGGTGTTGGCCTCTTTAGTGGCGTTTAGTTTTGCTATTTGAAATTCAATTTCGCTATCTTCAATTTTCTCAAATAGCAAGCGCGCTTCGTTAATTTTATGACCAGCAGGTAATAGTGCAGTATTGCCAAATTCTTCCCAATTGCTCTCTTTCATATTCATTATATAGCGTAGCTTTTTAGTAGTGTGAGGCAAGAATGGTTCGAAAGCAATGGCAAGATTTGCACAGATTTGGAGAGCTACATTCAAAATCGAAGCAACTCGCTCCATATCTGTTTTAGCAACTTTCCAAGGTTCGGTCTCTGCTAAATATTTATTTCCAAGCCGAGCAAGATTCATAGCCTCTTTTAAAGCTTCACGAAAACGGTAACTCTCTAAACTATTTTCGATATTATTCTTGATAATAGCAATTTGAGCTAAAACCTCTTCATCTTCTGCGATAGTTTTAACAGCACTAGGAACTTCTCCGGCAAAGTATTTGTGGGTTAGAACTACAGCTCTGTTTACAAAGTTGCCAAAAATACCAACAAGCTCGCTGTTGTTGCGAGTTTGAAAATCTTTCCAAGTAAAATCGTTGTCTTTAGTCTCGGGAGCATTGGCGCACAATACATACCTTAAAACATCTTCTTTACCTGGGAATTCTTCTAAGTATTCGTGAAGCCAAACTGCCCAATTTCGAGAGGTAGAGATTTTGTCTCCCTCTAGGTTAAGGAACTCGTTTGCTGGTACGTTTTCGGGCAGAATATAGCCATCTCCATATGCTTTTAACATAGCAGGAAACACAATGCAGTGAAACACAATATTGTCTTTCCCAATAAAGTGAACAAGTTTGGTATCTTCACTCTTCCACCACTTTTCCCAATCGTTTGGCATGAGCTCTATGCTGTTAGAGATATACCCTATGGGCGCATCAAACCAAACGTAAAGCACTTTGCCCTGGGCACCCTCAATAGGAACAGGAACCCCCCAATCTAAATCTCGGCTTACTGCTCTAGGCTGAAGCCCACCGTCTAACCAAGATTTGCATTGGCCATACACATTTGCTTTCCACTCTTTATGCCCTTCTAGAATCCACTCTTTGAGCCACGGCTCATACTGGTCTAAAGGTAAGTACCAGTGAGAGGTTCTCTTTTTTATGGGAGAATTGCCGCTTAGTGTAGATTTTGGATTCAATAGTTCTGTAGGCGATAGAGTGCTTCCGCATTTTTCGCATTGGTCTCCATAGGCATTCTCTGCCATGCACTTAGGACAGGTGCCAATGATATATCTATCTGCTAAAAAATGGTTGGCCTCTTCGTCAAAATATTGTTCGCTCTCTTTTTCAATAAAGCTACCTTGATTGTAGAGCTTTTTAAAAAAGTCCGATGCAGTTTTGTGGTGAATAGCAGAGCTGGTGCGCGAATAAATATCGAAACTTATTCCCAATCTTTCGAATGAATCTTTAATTATAAGATGATATTTATCTACTATCTCTTGAGGAGTACAATTATTTTGCCTTGCTTTAATAGTAATTGGCACACCATGTTCGTCTGAGCCACAAATAAAACGAACATCTTCTTTACGTAAGCGTAAATATCTTGTATAAATATCGGCCGGTACATATACGCCGGCAAGGTGTCCAATATGAACTGCTCCGTTTGCATAGGGTAATGCTGCGGTTACTAGATGGCGCTTATATTTGTTATCCATTATAATGTTTTTTATGTTAAATGGTTAATCTGTTGAGTACTTTAGAAAACGAGTTGCGAATGTGCATTAATACCTTTACTTGCTCCATTAGCTCTTTCTGTTTCTCGGAATCGTTCTCTTTCTCTGCATTGGCAAGTAGGGTGCAAATGTTTTGATATGCAATTGCTGTTATTTTTGCCTTAAAAACTAAAATTGACTTAGGCACAACTATAGAGAGCATCTGTTCTTCTGGAGTCATAGATTCTATAAATACTTTTATTGTAAGAGAGTGCTCTTGGTGAAGAATATCAAGAATAGTTTTTACAATATTTGGGTCTCTGTGGTTAATGAAATGCTTTTGAATATGCTCTTGTCCTTTATCTTTCTCTTGATAATATTCGTCAAATATTTGTTTATATACCAAGTTTTGAAGTTCTAAATCGTCGTTTTGAAGTTCTGTAAGAACAAACTGAGACACTGTAGCTGTGCCAAGAGTCTCTTGCTCTTCTACTCCATACAGAGGCGACTCTCCAAACTTAATAAGATAATAGAGGAGTTCTTTCTCTGCCGGTTCGCAGTAGGTATCTGTAATAAAATGAGGTAGCTTTTCACCTGTCTCTAAAGGAGGAAAATAACGAGGGGCTCTGGTGTCTGGGCTTGGCTCTCTAGATGAAGCGTTAGCTCCATATGCGCCATACTGTTTTTTCTTACGTAGCTTATTTACTTCGTCTGCAAGAATCTCTTCAGAAATATTCATCCGTACAGAGCAATCTTCTATATAGACAGCCCTGCTAATTGCATCTGGTATAACAGCTATGCTTGCCACAACGTCTGAGATAAGTTGTACCCTTTTAATTGGGTCTTTTTTAGTATCGTCGCTTAATACCCTTGTCTTAAATGCAATAAAATCTTCTTGAGACTCTTCTAGAAATTTCTGAAGCGCTTCGGGCCCATTTTTACGCGCATATGAATCGGGGTCGTCTCCATCTGAAAAGAGTACTACTTTTACTCTGAGCCCCTCTTCTAGCAGCATGTCTATTCCTCTTAAAGAGGCTTTTATACCTGCGGCATCGCCATCGTAAAGAACTGTTACCTCGGGAGCAAACCGTTTAATAAGTCTTATTT
>CAZHHY010000183.1:0-3507 GCA_964532375.1 uncultured Muribaculaceae bacterium | reverse complement strand
CATGCGCTCTAACCATCTGAGCTATCGCGCCGGGAATTGGAGTGCAAAAGTAATAATTTTTTAGTTTATGCCAAATTCTTTGTTAGAATTTGTCACTTACCTTTATAACATAGGGTGTCTACAACTTGGGTGTCTGCTTTGTAGTAATGGGTTGTCGGTTAAATTAGCGCTCTATGAGCACGGTGGCGTAGGCAACTATGCCTTCTTGACGGCCAACAAAGCCTATTTTTTCTGAGGTGGTGGCTTTTATGGAAATGTCGTTTATGTCACTGCCTAGTATTGTGGCTATTACTGCGCGCATTTTATCTATATGCAAACCAATTTTAGGGCGCTCAAGTGCAATTGTTATGTCGCAATTAATTAGGTGGTAGCCTTTATCTAAAATAAGTTCATATACTCGGGCCAACAAAACTTTGCTGTCTATGCCTTTATATTCGGGAGAGGTGTCTGGGAAATGTTTGCCAATATCGCCTAGGGCGAGTGCTCCTAGTAGTGCGTCGCATAGGGCGTGAAGGGGAGCATCTCCATCTGAATGGGCAATGCAACCTTTTTCATGTTCTATTTTAATGCCACAAACCCAGAGTGGTAGGCCTGGTGCAAATGCATGAACATCGTATCCATTTCCAATTCTTATTTTCCCTGTAGTCATAATAGACAAAGCTACAACAAAATTCCTATATTATTTGTTATCTTTGTAACTACTAAATTACAGAGTAATGGGTCTTAAACTAAGCTTTTTCAAAACACCTAAAAATAGGGTATTTAACTATCAACCTCTTTATTATGACGAGCGTAAAGAGGAGTTAGAGCAGCGTATTGCTAGGGCTAAAGACGAGGCAAAAAACGAAGAATGGGCCTCACAGAAAGCAGCAGAGAACGCTCAAAGCAATCCCGAAAATCAAAATCAGTCAACTGATAAAACAAAACTGAATAAAGATAACCCTCATTATGTGCCAGGTAAGAATATTCGACATAATTTCCGCAAATCACTATATGAGAATAGGCGCAGGCCAGGCTCTCCATTTCTAATGAGAATGGTTGTATTGCTCTCTATGATAGCCATTATAATTGCACTATACTATGTAGCACAGGCGTTTGGGCTCTTTTTTGTCTAACATTTAAAAGCCTTAAATTTTAATAACTAAAAAGTAATTGTACCCTAATCTATTGTACAATTAAGATATCAAATGAAAAATGATTAAAGTACTACCAATTAATGATTAAAGTACTACCCGGCCATATAGCTAATTTAATTGCTGCGGGAGAGGTTGTGCAAAGGCCTGCTTCTGTAGTTAAAGAGCTAATGGAAAATGCCGTAGATGCAGGCTCTCAAAATATTCAAGTAATTATAAAAGATTCGGGGCGCACCCTCATTCAAGTAATTGACAATGGATGCGGTCTTTCACCCGAAGATGCAAAAACTGCTTTTCTAAGGCACGCCACTTCTAAAATTGAGCAAATTGAAGATCTTAGTACTATTCATACCTTTGGTTTCCGAGGAGAAGCTCTAGCTTCTATCTGTTCGGTTGCACAGGTTACTTTACGTACAAAAAAAGAGGATGAAGAGACCGGTTACGAGGTTAAGTATGCCGAATCTGCTCTTGTTTCAGAGAATCCTACAGCTACTCCAACAGGATCAAATTTTATTGTAAGAAATCTTTTTTACAATGTACCTGCCCGCCGCAAATTCTTAAAGACAGATGCTACCGAGTTTAGGCAAATTGTGCAAGAGTTCTCTAGAATAGCAATAACTCGCCCCAACCTCTCGTTTCGCCTCACTCATAACGATAACGAAATTATGATACTCTCTCCTGCCCCTATCAAGAAAAGGATTCAGGAGGTAGTAGGTAAAGAGATGATTAAAGAGTTGGTAGAGATTTCTGTAGACACTTCAATTGTAAAAATTAGTGGCTATGTTGGAAAGCCAGAAGATTCACGAAAGACTCCAGGGAATCAATACCTGTTTGTCAATAATAGATATTTTCGCAGCCCCTACTTTCACAAGGCAATTATAAAAGCCTATGATGGGCTCATTGTAAATGGCTTACTCCCATCTTACTTCATTTTTTTCGAAGTAGAGACCAATAAAATTGATGTGAATATTCATCCTTCAAAAACAGAAGTTAAGTTCGAAGACGATTATGCTATTTTCGATATATTAACAAGCGGAGTAAAAGAGTCTCTTGGGAAAAATGCCTTTATGCCCAGTATCGAGTTCGATATGGAAGATGCTCCAGAAATTCCAAGGGTAAATACTAGCTACTATGTGGCTCCTCCAAAAATAAACTACGACCCTCTATTCAACCCATTTGACGAGGAGAAAAAGCGTGAGCAAAGAGAAGACGGAGCCTTTGTAGATAGAGAGTTTCATAACGGTTATGGCCAAGACCATCAAGATCTCGGCAGAGAAAATCAAGGTTCCGGCACAGGAAATCAAGAGTACAGCCGAAGATATCAAGATTACGGTGCCGCATACAATGAGATGGACCCACTCTTTTCAGACACAAGTATCTCTCATAAACCAGTATTACAGGTAGCCAGTAAATACATTGTTACAACAATTAAGACCGGGCTATTACTTATAGATATAAGGAGAGCCAAAGAGAGAATATTATACGAAAGATACATAAACACCCTTAGCACAGGAAACAATTTAACCCAGCAATCGCTGTTTCCACAAGAAGCTCAAGTAGATTTGCAAACTCTCTCTATTCTAGAAGAAAACCAAACAACTCTAAGATATATGGGGTTTGACTTTACCCTACTAGAGAACTCTATTATGGTAAACGGGTTACCCCAGGGCTTTAACGGCAATTCAGATTCTTTAGGCTCTCTAATAGATAATCTTGCCCACGAGCTTAGCGAAGACGGGAAAGACTTTAGCAAAAAATCAAAAGAGAGATTGTCTAGGCAACTTGCCCACTCAGGGTCTAGCGGTAAACTAGAACCACTAAATAATTTAGAGGCTCAAACACTAATTGACACACTTTTTGCATGTAAAGAACCCAACTATACTCCACAGGGTAATAAATGCTATATAATATTAGATACCCAAGAGATAGAAAATAAATTATTGTAATTTTGCACATTAAATTAATACCAATATGTATGTAAGCAGAGGATCGGGTTTCTGGGGAGCTATGCCTCCCGTTGTAAAAAACCTGGTTATGTTAAATGGAGTGATGCTTATAATCACCTTCCTTACTGGAAACTTCATGTACGAAAAGTTTGCGCTTTTCTATTTTGAGTCTCCGCTATTCAAACCATATCAACTAGTTACCCACATGTTTATGCATGGCGGCTTTATGCATCTTTTGTTTAACATGTATGCTCTAGTTATTTTTGGTATAGTGTTAGAGCAAGTATGGGGTAGTAAAAAATTCTTTATATACTACATGGTTACCGGTCTTGGGGCAGCTGCCCTTCACTCATTTGTGTTGTTTTTAGAAGCCTCGTCATACCAAGCAGCAATTGAAGCTGGGAATATAGCAGCAATGCATAAACTAG
>CAZHHY010000182.1:0-3541 GCA_964532375.1 uncultured Muribaculaceae bacterium | reverse complement strand
CTCTAGCTAAAAATGGAGTACCAGGAGTGTAGTTCAAAGTTGCATTGGCCTCGCCACCTGCTAGTGCTGTGCCAATATTCATCCCAATCCTTGAGCTTGTACTACCGCCAATTTCTTGTGAAGAGGCAATACTCCAATCTACTGCTCCAAATCTAAAAAAAGGGTATCTTCTACCAATTGTGCTATCGGCCTCTATCTCTCCACTTATTTGCCTTACGTTTTTGCGCATCTGCTCTTGGCGCATCTCTTTAATAATAGGAAGTTCTACAGAGGTGTTTAGAGTTACAGATAGACTCCTAAAATTGAAACTACATTCTAAACCAAAAATCTCTCCAAAGTAATTTATTCTAAGATAGAGTTGAGTATCAGACCTTACTAAATCTCCTGGCTTTAGTTGATATACCTTTTTGTTGTATTCAATTGTGTTGTTTACCCGATCTATTACGTAGTTAGCTTTTTCATCAATAAAGAAACCTTCAATCTTATTAAAGCCAGGTGTAACATGAGCTTTTATTTTTAAGAAATTAAATAGATCTGTAACAGAGAGAAATATATTATTATCTTCTATAAGTGCAGACATCTCTGTACCACCAATTTTGGGTACATTAAGAAACACAGAAATCTCAATATAATCTTCGGTTTCTGTGTTAAGATTTGTTCCAGAGCTATTTATAGATGTTAGGTAAAATAGTACTAATATGCAGGCTTTTACCCATCTAGTTAATTTGAGCACAATTATAAACTTAAGTTAATTTTACCAATGATTTACAGTGACACTAAAATAACCAACATATTCACCACCAGCCATGTTAGGCTGTAAATTAACAGTGCCGCCAACATATAAATCATAGGTTCCAGTTCCTAAATATCCAAAAAAACCACCTAAACTGGTATTTGTAATATTTGTAATCTGTATAGAGCTATTGTTAGGGCCTGAAAGAGTAACTGCATTTGGAGTAGAGATAGATGTACCCCACAGTGTTCTAGTAACTCTAACTTTATAGGCTGCAGAGCTTTTTGGGTCGAAATTTAGAAGAATAATTCCACCTGTGGTAGATAAAGTGCCAGCGTCGTTTGCAGCTATTGTAATTGAACCTGCAGACTGTACCATAACTGCTCCAAACCTTAGATCTCTCTCTTTATTTACGGAAACTTGTCCATAAGAGACCTTTATGTTTCCAATGAGTAATGTTAAAGTGAATATAATTAATGTTAACTTACTTTTCATTTATAATGTTTTTTAATACGAGGTTAGCGAAGATTCAGAACCTCTTGAGCATACTTTTGTGGTTTGGTATCGGACTGGCTAACAAATGTTACAACTAACTTACCAGCAGAGTAGTTTACCTCTTTCTCTGGATTGAGATCTATACTCAAAATTCTTGAAGCGTTTGGTGTGTAAACTGCCAAACCGTTAATGTTGGAAAGAATAGTTTCAGTTCCATTAGGAGCTATATGAGCTACTTGAATATCTCCATAGACAGACATGTTCCCATTTCTATTTATTCTTAGGTTTAGCCGTTTTGTATTCTCTTGAGTTGTCTCTAGCACCATATCTGTTATAGAAACAGATAGATCTTCTGCCCCTACACGAATTATGATAGGTATAGATATACCAAATATTGGGATTAACTGTATACTTAAAGCAGTTGAATCTACATCTTTTGCCTCTTCGCCTAATGCTGTAACAATTGGAACAGATCTAAAATAGGCGTGAGAGCGATACTCCCCAGGTTCAAGATTGTTTAGATTGGTTACCTGCATTTTAATCATTTGTGCCTCGTTTGGGGCAAGGGTTACCCTTCTTGGAAAGAAGCGGAGGTTGCCATCTGCAAATTTTTGCCCAGGATCTGGTTCTGTAATTTCTGTAAATGATCCATCTTCGTTCATCCTATACTGGATAAGAGAAATATTATAGGTGGCAGTGTCTATGCCAGTATTGGCAAGAGTTATATCCATTACTCTCCTGCTTCCGTCAAAAACAACACGTCTAGGAGTTATCAAAAGATTGCCTTGGGCATGTGATACCTGTGGTATTGTTAACATTGCAAGAAGAAGTCCAATAATTAATTGGATGCTTCTAAATTTTAGATTTGACATTTGCATTTGCTATTAGTTTTTCTTGTTCTATATTATTATTCAAATATAGATAAATAATATTAAACAGTAAGAAAATGGAGTTTAAAAAAAAGCTACCCTAGAGTAGCACTTTTGTTGTGAGGTACATTATTAATTTAATTATAGGCAACTGTTACATTAAATGTTCCAGAGTATGTTCCTCCTGTTTGATTTGCTGGTATAGTTATCTTAGCTCCTACCAAAACAATTTTGGTGCCAGATGTATTTAATGTTCCTTCATTTGCTACAAGGTCACTTGTAAAAGTATTCACGGTTAATGCAGTTCCTGGGCCTGTCAATGAAACTGTTGTTGGAAGCGTAATTTTAAATGCTTGCGAGGCAGTACCTGTTACTGTAAATTTAGCGGCTCCGTAAGCATCTCCAATTGCAATATCTGTATAGGTTCCCAAATTTCTGTCTGTTTCATTAGAAACCCCAATAACAACCGTTCCGGCGGCATTGGCAGTTAGTACAGAGCCGAATCTAAGATCGGCATTCTTAGTAATAGAGATAGGTGTAAGAAGTCTAATGGTGCCATCTGCACTTGCACTTTGTGCAAATGAAACAACAGAGAAACCAAGGATTGCAATTGCAAGTGTTACGAATTTTATCTTTTTCATTTGTTAAATTAATTATCAATATTATTTCTACCCTTTATATGTCAGAAAGTATGCCATGTTTTTTTATTTTTTTTTGAAAAACAGATTTGCTATAATTTTTGACCTGCCTAATTACTTATAAAACAAACATGTACACACTTGTGATTTTTTTTATTTTGAGGCACGGCCTCTATAAAGTTCTTTCAAGGGCTTTTTTTAAGAAGAAAAAACTTTACGCAGTGTAAAGTTTTTTCTGTTTTTATAAATAGCATTTAAGTGCCTCCATTAATTATACGAAAAGGTTATAATGTAAGTACCGGAATAACGGCCCACGGGGTTTTCGTTGAAATCTCCTACTTTTAATGTTGCTCCCATGTTAAGATTTAGAGCACCACTAGATGGTAGAGTTATATCTGAATCCAAAGAAGGAGAAGATGTCCATTTATATACTTCCATCATTTTGCCGTTTGCAAGATTTGTAAGCATTGTTGGCATAGTGGGGAGAGATATTGCCACATTATATTCTGGTTGGCCAGTTATGTAAAAAATTGCTTGATTGTATAGCCCACCACCAAGAATTACTGTGCCAGAAGAGTATCTAGAGCCATCTGGAGCTATTACTACTTCTCCCCCTGCATTTTCTGGAGAGAACCTGCCAAAGTTAAGTATTGCACCCTCTAATGCAGAGATAGATGTTATAATCTCTGCCGTAGCTCTTGCTGTAACAGTAGCTTGGGCATTTAGCCTGCTACTGCCACAAACAGAGATCAAGACAAACAATAATAGAGGTAACAACATCTTTTTCATTTACATCTTATTTTATA
>CAZHHY010000181.1:0-3555 GCA_964532375.1 uncultured Muribaculaceae bacterium | reverse complement strand
TCTATAGTGGAGAGGGTGGGAAGCCATTCCCCGCAGAGATTGGGATTAAAGAGGGAAAAATCTCTGCCATAGCTCAATCTTTGGGCGATAGTGCAAATAATATTATAGATGCCAATGGCATGGCAGTATCTCCTGGTTTTATTGACATTCACACTCATACAGATACTAATCTTTTTGACTCTCCGTTGGGAGATAGTAGAATATACCAAGGAGTTACAACAGATATTGGAGGGAACTGTGGAGAGGGCCCTTTCCCAGGCAAAACTTGGGAAAATATAGCCGATTTTTACGATGCATTTCCTAAGCAAATAGGAATTAATTATGGTAGTCTCACAGGCCAAGGTTCTCTAAGGCAATTTGTTGTAGGAGATAATGATGTTAGATGCACTCCAGATCAATTGGAGCAAATGAAAAACATCTTGGCACGCCAAATGGAACAAGGCTCAATTGGCATATCTTGCGGGTTGGAATATACTCCAGGTTCGTATGCAACCAATCAAGAGATAGCTGAGCTATGTAAAGTAGTTGCTTCGTACGATGGACTTTTTGCTATTCATATGCGTAACGAAGACGATAGGGTAGAAGAGTCGGTTGCCGAGGCAATTGCTATAGCTAAAGAAGCAGGAGTAAGATTAGAGATTTCACATTTAAAAGCTCAAAATGCAGCCAATTGGCATAAGGCACCTGCTTTGTTGAGGCAAATAGAGAATGCTTCGGCACAAGGGTTGGACATTGCTTTTGATAGATATCCATATGTAGCTTTCTCTACAGGAATGAGCTCTTTTATTCCACTTAATGAGAGGCAAGGAACAAATGCCGAGATTATTGAGAGGCTAAAGAATGAATCTATTTCTAAAAAAATAGGAGACTACGCCATCTCTAGAATAACCAGATTGGGAGGCCCCGCAAATGTTGTGGTTACATCTTGTAGGCAAGAGCACAATCGGCAGTTTATAGGTAAAAGTGTAGAAGAGTGTTCTACTATAACCGGTAAAGAGCCATGGCCATTCATTAGAGACTTACTTATAGAAGAGAATGTCTCTGTAAGTATCATAGGCTTTGCAATGACAGAAGAGAACGTTAAGATGTTCCTTTCACACCCACTTGGAATGCCAGCTTCAGACGGAAGTGTTTACTCTCCAGTAGGGCCACTTGGCAAGAGTATGCCACACCCTCGCTCATATGGTACATTCCCTCGCTTTCTAGGAAAATATTGTAGAGACGAAAAGATTATGGATCTCTCATTAGCAATTAGAAAGTGCACCTCTTTGCCAGCCTCAAGAGTAGGTATTAAAAACAGAGGAATTCTTTTGCCTGGATACCAGGCAGATATTGTAATTTTTAACCCAGAGACAATTATTGATACAGCAACATATCCAGAGCCACATCAATTTGCAGCTGGAATTAATGATGTTCTTGTAAATGGCATTCACACTATTGGAGCCGGGAAAGCATTAGGTGCACTTGGTGGTGTTTTACTTAATAGGTAACTAAATAAAAAAGCCAAACTATTATTAGAATGGCTTTTTATTTTTCTTTATGTATTAGTAGTGCAATTATTTTTTTAGTTTGAACTCTACCGGTACAGAGATTTTAACCCTTACAGGTTGGCCTGCCAATGTTGCAGCTTTCCATTTTGGAGAGGCCTTAACTACTCGCAAAGCTTCTTCGTCTAGCAGATGGTGTACAGATTTTGTTACTTGCACATCTTTTACCGAACCATCTTTTTCGACTATAAAATCTACTACTACTCTGCCTTGAATACCTAGACTTATTGCTTGATGGGGATATCTTAGGTAGTGGTACACCCAGTTTTGCATAAACAGTCTTTCGTCTCTTTTCATATAGGTTGCTGGTTTATCTACCTCATTTTGTGAGTATACTCTATCTTTATTCTCAATATTTTCATCTTCTGGTGCAAATGCTGTTTTTGCTAGCATTGTTTCCATATTTGCAGTTGTTTTAACTAGGTTAAAAACATATTGAGAGAGATGTTCCATAGTAGAGTATCTAATCTTATCTGGAGTATCTTTGGTTGAGTGGTAGTCGTTATGCAGCTTTGTAGTAAAAAGTAACGTGGGAATGCCCAGAGAAGCAAATGAGTGATGGTCGCTTGGGAAATAATCTGCAGTATGAATTTGGGGTGCAATCATAAGAGGCATATCTGACACATCTTTAAGTAGAGTAACCAACTGGGTATGAGGCATAAAAGTATATACATTCACATCTTTACCATCTATCCCACGACCTACCATATCTAGGTTAATCATTAAAGAGACTTTGTATATAGGTGCAAAAGCTCTATTTGCAAAATACCACGAGCCGTTCATTCCTCTCTCTTCGGCACCAAAAGCCACAAATAAGATAGATCTTTTAAAGTTAAACGGCTGGGAATTAATCATTCTAGCAACTTCTAGTAGAACTGCTACTCCCGAGGCGTTATCGTCTGCCCCACGAAATATTTGAATAGTATCTTTGCCATCTATGGTGAGTTTGCTGAATCCCAAATGATCGTAGTGGGCGCCAATAACTATAAATTCATTCTTGAGAATAGGATCCCACCCTTGTACAATTGCAACAATATTTTGAGAGTGGAGCGTATCTTCACTCTCTGTTAACAATGAAAAATCTTGCCCAGGAGTGGGGTAAAGAAGGGGTATATCACTTTTTTTGAAAGCCTGTTCTATATAGCGGGCTGCTTTAGATTCATATATTGTGCCTGCGCCTCTACCCTTAAGCGAATCGGCAGTAAGTACAGATACATCTTGACTCATTCTGCTTACTGCCTCGCTTTGAGCAAATAGCCCTACAACTGATAAAGTAAGCAGGGCTATTATTGAAAAAAAAATTCTAGTCATAATTGCCCTAAGGCTATTTTTTATAAAATGGAGTTTTAACCACTTCTGCTTTAAGTAATTTGTCTCTTACTTTGATAAATATTTGGGTGCCTACTTTGGCAAACGAAGGGGTAACATAGGCCATTCCTATTGGTTTTTTAACAGTTGGGCCCATTGTTCCCGAAGTTACTATACCAATTTCTGTGCCGTTTGCATCGCATACTGTATAGCCATGTCTAGGAATCCCTCTGTCTTGAAGTTCAAAACCGCATAATTTACGTTTTAGACCATCTTGTTTTTGACTTAAATAGAGCTCTTTGTCTATGAAATCACCTTTGGCTTCACTGAATTTTGTAATCCAACCTAAACCAGCCTCAATTGGAGAGGTAGTGTCGTCTATATCGTTTCCATAAAGACAAAAGCCCATCTCTAAACGCAAAGTATCTCTTGCTCCTAAGCCAATTGGTTTAATATCGAATTCGGCTCCTGCTTCAAATACTGCTTTCCATAATTTATCGGCATCTTCATTTGCAACATAAATTTCACACCCGCCAGATCCTGTATAACCGGTAATTGAGAATATAGCATCTTTAATTCCTGCGATTGTCACCTTTTTAAAGGAATAGTACTCCATGTTAGATATATCTGTATCGCAGATTTTCTGGATAGTTTGAATAGCAAGTGGTCCTGGAATAGCCAGTTGGCATATTTCGTCAGA
>CAZHHY010000180.1:334-3556 GCA_964532375.1 uncultured Muribaculaceae bacterium | reverse complement strand
AGCTCTTGAAATAGGTGCCCTAGAGGGGGCAATAGGTGGGCTGGCAATTGCTATAATGGGGTTGTTTACATCTATACTTATTCCAATAGCAGTACCAATTATAAGGTTAATGATAGATAATGTTTAATACTAAGATCAAATCATTATGAACAAAGAGAATGTTAAGAACTATTTACTTTTTTTTATTTTCGCGGTAACATTAGCCGGTATCTCTCTTGATATCTACAACAGAACTATAGCGAGAGGAATTATTTATGGTTTATCTACTTTTAAGTATTTTACTCTCCAATCTAATTTTCTGCTATTGATTTACTCTGCTACAGAACTTTTCATGAAAAAAGTTCCAAAGAGCAAATTACACACATATATGTTAGGGCCTATTACCTCTTACATATTGCTCACTGGAGTTGTATACCTAGTAATTTTAGAGCCTATATATGAGTTATATGGGTTAGAAAAGTTCTCGTCTGTTCTTATGCACTACATCTCTCCTGTTCTAATGTTTGCCTATTGGTTAATTGCAGAAAAGAGAAGGTACAAATTTTCTGAAGCGTTTAAGTGGTTAATCTACCCAATTGCCTTTATGATTTGGGGGTTGTTGCTTGCAATATTCTTTAGTGATTACCTATATCCATTCTTCGACATAGCAGAGTATGGTTTATACGTTGGTCTCTATTTACTCTTAGTTGCTATGGGCTTTTCTTCTATGATAATCTTACTAATATTTATCAATAACTTTTACATGACAGACGCTTCAACACAGGGGCGCAAGGTTAAACCTATTAGAGGTAAATGAAAAAATAGGCTTGCAAATACTCCTTTGCAAGCCTATTTAATATTAAAAGAGTTTGAATTGTTGGTCTGTAACCCTTTTATTCTAGAACTCTTTTAAGATAACTTGTGAATTGCCAGGCCGCTTCTTAATTTTGGTTCAAACCAAGTAGTTTTTGGAGGCATTATGTTTCCGGTATCGGCAATGTCTATAAGTTGTTTCATAGAAACAGGATATAGGGCAAAAGCTGCAGCCATTTCTCCTGAATCTACCCTTTTGCTAAGTTCTGCCAAACCTCTAATACCACCCACGAAGTCTATACGAGTAGATGTTCTCAAATCTGTAATGTCTAATATTTTATCAAAAACAAGATTTGAAAGAACAGTTACATCTAAAACTCCAATAGGGTCGTTATCGTTGTATGTTCCTAGTTTTGCGCTCAAAGAATACCACTCACCTTCTAAATACATAGAGAAATTATGCAGAGCGTTGGGCTTGTAAATCTCTTTTCCTTTTTTCTCTACAATAAAATCTACTTCTAACTTAGAAATGAATTCTTTTGGAGAAAGTCCGTTTAGATCTTTTACAACTCTATTGTAATCTATAATCTTTAAGTGGCTTTCTGGAAACACAACTGCAAGGAAAAAATTATACTCCTCTTCTCCTGTATGTGAAGGGTTGTTTTTCCTCTTCTCTTCGCCTACAAGAGCTGCTGCTGCAGTTCTGTGGTGACCATCGGCAACATAAAATGCAGGTACTGTAGCAAAAATTTGGGTAATCTTATTATTGATGCTGTCATCTTCTATAAGCCAGAAATGGTGTCCAAAACCATCATCGGCAATGTAGTCGTACTCGGCTGGTTTAGATTTTACTATATCGGCTACAATTTTATTAATCTCTTGGTTGTCTGGATAAGCGAAAAACACAGGCTCAATATTGGCATCTTGAATGCGAACATGAATCATTCTATCTTCTTCTTTATCTTTACGTGTGAGCTCGTGCTTTTTGATTTTACCCGTAAGGTAATCTTCTACACTAGCTCCTACTACTAGGCCATATTGGGTTCTGCCTTCCATAGTTTGAGCATATACATAGTACATCTCTTTCTTGTCTTGAACAAGCCAGCCGTTCTCTTGCCACAGCTTAAAGTTAGCTACAGCTTTGTCATAAACCTCTTTAGAATGTTCGTCTGCAATAGGGTCAAAATCTATCTCGGGCTTAATAATATGTAGTAGCGATTTTTCGCCTGCTTCGGCCTTTGCTTCTGCAGAGTTTAATACATCGTAAGGGCGCGATGCCACTTGGGCAGCTATGCTCCTTGGAGGCCTTATCGCTGCAAACGGTTTTATTTTTACCATAGTTGGATCTCTCTCTTTTTAGTTGTTAACTTGAAATGTTGTATCGCCAGATTTAAAGAACTTTATAATCTGCTCTGCAGATGCAAGACCGGCATTTATGTTGGCTTCTGCTGTTTCTGCTCCCATTTTCTTAGGAGTAGCAAAAACGCGATTACCAAACTTTTCTACCATTGTTGCGTGGTTCTCGGTAGCTACGTCTGTAATATATTTTAGATCTTGCCTTTTTTCAAAAACTGCAATAAGCTCTTGCTCGTTTATTACCTCTTTGCGGGCAGTATTGATGATACATGCGCCTTTTGGAAGTCTCTCAAGAAGATTAGTTCCTATAGATCCTTTTGTTTGTGCGGTTGAAGGTATGTGTAAAGAGATGAAATCAGATTTCTCATAAAGATCTTCCACAGAGGCTGCTGTTTGTACACCATCTTGGTCTAGATGATATTTTTTAGGATCACGAACATAAGCAATAGCTTCCATTCCAAACCCTTTGGCAAGTTTAGCAACCAAGCTTCCAACGTTGCCATATGCGTGTAGTCCCACTGTTTTGCCTTTTAATTCGCTCCCTGTTCCAGGATTGAAAGCATTACGAGACATGTAAATCATCATTCCAATTGCAAGCTCGGCAACTGCATTTGAGTTTTGACCAGGAGTGTTCATTGCAATAATGCCTCTTTCGCTGCATGCAGCTAGGTCTAGATTGTCGTATCCTGCACCTGCACGAACAACAATTTTTAATTTTTTAGCAGCATCTATAACCTCTTTGGTTACTTTGTCTGATCTTACAATTAGAGCATCGGCATCGCTAACTGCATCGTAAAGTTGCTCTAGGGATGTGTATTTTTCTAGTAGTGCCAGTGTGTGACCTGCTTCCTTAACTAAGGCGGCAATACCATCTACTGCAGCCTTAGCAAAAGGCTTTTCAGTCGCTACAAGTATTTTCATTTTTTTGTTTTTTAATTGTTATAGTGAGTTTTATGCATTTTGTTTCTCAAACTCTTGCATACACGCTACTAATGCTTTCACACTTTCTGTAGGGCAAGAGTTATAGATAGAGGCACGGAAGCCACCAACAGAGCGGTGTCCTTTAATTCCAAC
>CAZHHY010000180.1:0-324 GCA_964532375.1 uncultured Muribaculaceae bacterium | reverse complement strand
TATCTTTGTACTCTTCGTTCATTACAAAGCATACGTTCATAAGAGAGCGATCTTCTTTAGCTGCAGTACCTTTAAACATTTTGTTTCTGTCTATCTCGTTGTATAGAAGTGCTGCCTTCTCTTTATTTACTTTGTACATAGCCTCTAAACCTCCATTGGCTTTTACCCACTTAAGAGTTTCGGTCATAACAAAAATAGGGAACACAGGAGGAGTGTTGTACATTGAGTCATTCTCTGCATGAATTCTGTAATCTAGCATAGCGGGTAGGTATCTAGATACTTTGCCTAAGATATCTTCTCTTACAATAACAAATGTTACACCAC
>CAZHHY010000179.1:0-3594 GCA_964532375.1 uncultured Muribaculaceae bacterium | reverse complement strand
ACTATTGCCCGGGATGCTCTCATGGTACCGCCCACAAACTTATTGCAGAAGTTATCGAAGAGATGGGAATTCAAGACAACACCATTGGTGTATCGCCAGTTGGTTGTTCTGTTTTTGCATACAACTACATAGATATAGATTGGCAGCAAGCAGCTCACGGAAGAGCTCCTGCATTGGCTACAGCTACAAAAAGGCTTTATCCAGAAAAATATGTATTTTGCTATCAAGGCGATGGAGACTTAGCTTCTATTGGCACCGCAGAGATTATGCATGCTTGTAACAGAGGAGAAAACATTGTTGTTATATTTATAAATAACGCAATTTATGGTATGACCGGTGGCCAAATGGCTCCTACTACACTAATTGGGATGAAGACAGCAACATCTCCTTACGGCAGAAGAGAAGATCTTCATGGAAAGCCTCTAAAAATAACTAACCTAATAGCACAACTAGAGGGAACATGTTATGTAACTAGGCAATCTGTACAAAGTGCAGCTGCTGCTCGTAAAGCAAAAAGAGCTATTAGAAAAGGATTCGAAAATTCAGCTAAAAAGAAAGGAACCTCATTCATAGAGATTGTAAGTTCTTGTAACTCTGGCTGGAAACTATCTCCTGTTAAAGCAAACGAATGGATGGTAGATAACATGTTTCCTAGTTATCCTTTAGGCGACCTTAAAGATATTTAAACAAAGACAATATGAAAGAAGAGATAATTATAGCAGGTTTTGGCGGCCAAGGAGTTTTGTCTATGGGTAAAATTCTAGCCTACTCAGGCATTATGCAAGGTCAAGAAGTAACTTGGATGCCGTCATATGGTCCTGAAATGCGCGGAGGTACAGCTAACGTAACAGTAATACTAAGCGATAAAAAAATTAGTTCCCCAATTTTATGTAATTTTGACACAGCAATCATTCTTAACCAACAATCAATGGATAAGTTTGAGAATCAAGTAAAGCCAGGCGGTTTATTGATATATGATCCCAATGGTATTACTCGTCACCCTCAAAGAAAAGACATTAATGTCTATTCTATTGAAGCTGTAGATATATCTGCCGAATTAGGTAATTCAAAGGCATATAATATGGTTGTACTAGGAGCTTACCTAAGTAAGAAAAAGGTAGTTGAACTAGCAAACGTAATTGAAGGTCTTAAAAAATCTATTCCTGAACGCCATCATGGTTTAATTCCAATGAATGAAAAAGCGATTCAGGTTGGGATGGAAAAAATTGTAGCTATAAATACAATTTAACTTACTCCAGCAAACTAAGTGATGCTCTTGCTTGTTATCAAGTAGGAGCATTTTTTATTTATAGTATTTTAAATTTACTATCTTTGTATAACTGTAAAGATTATTTTGCATAATTGCATTCATATATGGAAAAAGACTATCAATCGGTAATAGACAGCCTTAAGGGTAAAATTGAATTGATTATATCTAAATATGAGCAAGTTATTGCAAATAACCAGCAATTAAGTAATGAACTGGATCTTTGCAAAGAGCAATTAAATTTTAATATTAACAAAATTAAAGAACAAGAAGAAAAAATTAATAAATTACAGTTAGCTGAGGCTTTTAAAGCATCTTCATTAGATGTAAAAGAAGCAAAACAGAAGATTGGAAAGATTATAAAGGAGATTGATAAGTGCATAGCACTGCTAAACGATTAAACTGATGGAACAGCAACAACAGTCAATACAGATAAGCATAGCCGATCGCTCTTACCCGCTGAGAATACCGGTTGCCGATGAAGAAAAGATTAGAGCAGCTACAAAGATTATTAATGAAAAAATAGATCTTTATAAAAAAA
Organism: uncultured Muribaculaceae bacterium; assembly: GCA_964532375.1. GTDB lineage: Bacteria > Bacteroidota > Bacteroidia > Bacteroidales > UBA932 > Bact-08. The sequence continues at coordinate 1,786 of CAZHHY010000179.1, read as the reverse complement.
GGTATGCAAATAGGGATACACAAGACGCGCTTTCAATGGCATTACTGCAATTTGTTATAAGACTAATCGAAGCAGAACAAAGAGAAGAAGCCATTAGAATGGTAGAAGATCTTAACAACCTTGACACTCTTTTAGACGATTATATTAAAGTAAATCTTATCTGATTCAGCTATCAGTAACAAGCTAGCCGTTGATTTAGCTCTTTGCCAAAATCAACATTATAAAAATACCGAGCCGACTCGATAGTCAAAAACAGGCCTATTTTACCCTTCGGGGGATTCTGCTTGCAGGACGTTGGACGTTTGCGATTAAAATATCGGAGCTCAAATCTTGTTTTAAGAGATTTTAGCTTAAACAGCTAGGTCAACGGCTTTTTTTTACGAATTGAATACTATATACACAGATATAATCAAATGGAAATAATAATAACTATTCTACTGCCCGCACTGGCAGGCTTTGGTATTGCCTACTATGTAGGAAACAATATTGTACTAAAGAAAAAGCGCGAAGAGATACTCCGATGTGCCGAACAAGATGGCGAAAACATCAAAAAGGAGAAAATCTTCCAGGCCAAAGAGAAATTTCTTCAGCTTAAAACAGATCATGAGCAGCAAATTATAGAGAGGTCTAATCAGGTAAACTTACTTGAGGCTAAATTAAAGCAGAGAGAGATTCACATTAACCAACAAAACTCAGAAAGTCAGAAAAAACAGAAAGAGATAGATGCAATTAAAGAGAATCTAAAACATCAGCTAGAATTAGTAGAGAAAAAAGGAGAAGATTACGAAAAATTACGCCTTGAGGCTATTCAAAAGATAGAAAACATAGCTGGTCTTTCTGCCCAGGAGGCTAAAAATCAACTTATAGAGACTATGAAGAGCGAGGCTAAAAGTGAAGCTATGTCTTATATAAGTGAGGTTATTGACGAGGCTAGGCTAACAGCAGGTAAAGAATCTAAAAGAATAATTCTAAACACCATTCAGAGAATTGCTCCAGAAACCGCAATTGAAAATGCAGTTACTGTTTTTAATATTGAGAGCGACGAAATAAAAGGTAGAATTATTGGACGAGAAGGAAGAAACATTAGAGCATTAGAAGCTGCTACTGGTGTAGAGATTGTTGTAGATGACACTCCCGAGGCTATTTTGCTCTCGGCTTTCGACCCTGTTAGAAGAGAAGTGGCAAGATTGGCTCTTCATCAATTGGTTACAGATGGCAGGATTCACCCAGCTAGAATTGAAGAGGTAGTAGCAAAGGTTCAAAAACAGTTAGAAGACGAAATCCTTGAAACAGGAAAAAGAACTTGTATAGACCTAGGTGTACACGGGCTTCATGTTGAATTAATTAAGCTTATTGGAAGAATGAAGTATCGCTCTTCTTATGGTCAAAATTTACTTCAACACTCACGCGAGGTTGCAAACATAGCAGCAACAATGGCATCGGAACTTGGGCTTAATGCTAAAACAGCAAAACGTGCAGGCCTTCTTCACGATATTGGAAAAGTTTCAGATGAAGATCCTGAATTGCCTCACGCAATTTTAGGTATGAAGCTTGCCGAAAAATACAAGGAGAAACCAGAAATTTGCAATGCAATTGGTGCTCACCACGAAGAGACAGAGATGACATCTATTATCTCTCCTTTGGTGCTAGTTAGTGATGCAATTTCGGGCTCACGTCCTGGTGCTCGTAGAGAGGTTATTGAGTCATATATAAAAAGACTCAAAGAGATGGAAGACCTTGCACTCTCCTACCCTGGTGTTACAAAATCTTATGCAATTCAGGCAGG
>CAZHHY010000178.1:0-3630 GCA_964532375.1 uncultured Muribaculaceae bacterium | reverse complement strand
TTCGATAGAGATCGTAAACCATTCGACAGAGATCGTAAACCATTCGACAGAGATCGTAAACCGTTCGACAGAGATCGTAAACCATTCGATAGAGATGCAAGGCCTTTTGATAGAGACCGCAAACCGTTTGACAGAGATCGCAAACCATTCGACAGAGATGCGAGGCCGTTTGACAGAGATGCAAAGCCATTCGAACAAGACCGCAAACCGTATGAAGAGAGAGCAAAACAGACTCCATTTTTCGATGAAAATTCATTCGAATTTGATCGTTCACCTGTCATGAGAAATAGACGCTCTAAAAACTCTCCAATTCCAAGAGAAGACGACGGAACAGTAAGGTTGAATAAATTTATTGCAAATTCAGGAATTTGTTCTCGTAGAGAGGCAGACGAATATATATCGGCAGGTTTAGTAACCGTTAACGACCAAGTAGTAACTCAATTAGGAGTGAAAGTAACTTATAATGACGATATTAGATTCAATGGAGAGAGGCTCAAAGGTGAAGAGAAGGTATATATCATAATGAATAAACCTAAAGATTTTGTAACTACAATGTCCGATCCTAATGCAGAAAAAACTGTAATGGAGCTTATTGAAGGAAAATGTAGTCAACGAGTATTCCCTATTGGCCGTCTAGATAAAATGACCACTGGAGTGCTTCTTCTTACAAACGATGGCGAGATGGCAGAAAAGCTAACTCACCCTTCAAATAATCAAAAGAAAATATATCACGTATTTCTAGATAAAAACTTCTCTGGTGCCGATTTCGACATTGTTTTAAAAGGCATTACATTAGAAGATGGAGAAGTGCATGCAGATGCTCTCTCATATGTAGATGGAGAGAAAGATCAAATCGGTATAGAAATTCATTCTGGTAGGAATAGAGTTGTTAGAAGAATTTTTGAACACCTTGGATATAAAGTTAAAAAGCTAGACCGTGTCTTTTTTGCAGGGCTAACTAAAAAGAACTTAAAACGAGGTCAATGGAGATTTCTTAACGATCAAGAGATTTCTATGCTAAGAATGGGATCTTATGAATAGCCCAATGTCTAATTCAAAAAAACATCGTTCTGGATTTGTCAACATTATAGGTAACCCTAATGTTGGCAAATCTACTCTAATTAACGCGCTGGTAGGAGAAAGACTCTCAATTGTCACTTCAAAAGCACAAACTACAAGACATAGAATAATGGGAATTGTAAACGGGGAAGACTATCAAATAGTCTACTCCGATACACCCGGAATCCTTAAGCCTGGTTATAAGCTTCAAGAAAGCATGATGAGCTTTGTTAAAGGTGCTATCTCTGACGCCGATATAATTCTCTATGTTACAGACGTTATAGAAACAGGAACAAAGAATATAGAATACCTAGAAAAGCTCCAAAAAGTTGAAACCCCTGTTTTACTTGTTATAAATAAAATAGATCTTACCAACCAGCAAGAACTTGAAATTCTATATAAAGCTTGGAAAGAGATTCTACCAAATGCCCAAATCTTTCCTATTTCTGCTACCGAAAAATTTAATTTAGACCCTCTCTTTAATAGCATACTCGAATTATTACCGGAAAGCCCTGCTTGGTATGATAAAAACACTTTTACCGATAGGAACTACCGCTTTTTTGCTAGTGAAATAATAAGAGAAAAAATCTTAATTAATTATAGCAAAGAAATTCCATACTGCACAGAGGTTGTAATCGAAGAGTTTAAGGAAGAAGAGACAATCTATAACATAGATGCGGTTATATATGTTACACGCGACTCCCAGAAAGGAATTATTATTGGAAAAGGGGGCTTAGCTTTAAAGAAAGTAGGTACCCAAGCACGAAAGGATATGGAAACCTTTTTTGAAAAGAAGGTATTTTTGCAGATATTTGTAAAAGTTAATCCGGACTGGCGAGAAGACAACAAAAAGCTAAAACAGTTTGGCTACATCCAAGATTAGACTAGAACTTTCTTATAGACAATGAGTAACCCTGATATTGATACTGATTTCGAGGTGGAAGAGCCTTTGGATAATTCTGTTAACACAGAGAGCAGCAAATATGATAAAGTTATAAACGAAGGCGACAAAAGGTACAAACTCACCGGTATGTACAAAGAGTGGTACCTAGATTATGCTTCCTATGTTATCATTGAAAGAGCTGTTCAACATATTGATGATGGAATAAAACACGTACAACGTCGAATTCTAAATTCAATGAAAAGAATGGAAGATGGACGCTACAATAAAGTTGCAAATATTATTGGTCACACTATGCAATTTCACCCACACGGAGATACCTCCATTGGCGATGCATTAGTTCAACTAGGCCAAAAAGATCTGCTAGTTGATTGCCAAGGAAACTGGGGAAATACACTAACAGGAGACAGTGCAGCAGCACCTCGCTATATAGAAGCTAGGCTCACGAAGTTTGCTAACGAAGTTCTTTTCAATCCAAAGACTACCAAGTGGATGAAATCCTACGATGGTAGAAACCAAGAGCCAATAAATTTACCTGCAAAGTTTCCACTACTGCTAGCTATGGGAGTAGAAGGCATTGCTGTAGGCCTAGCATCAAAAATATTACCCCATAACTTCAATGAACTAATAGATGCCTCTATTGCACACTTAAAAGGAGAAGCATTTACTCTCTATCCCGATTTTCCAACAGGAGGATTGGCAGATTGCATTAGGTACAATCAAGGCCTAAGAGGGGGAGCCATTAAAATTAGAGCCCGAATATCTAAACTAGATAAAAAAACTTTAGCCATTACAGAACTCCCATTTGGAAGAACAACTTCTCAATTAATTGACTCAATATTAAAGGCTAACGATAAGGGCAAAATAAAGATTCGTAAAATTGACGACAACACTTCGTCTGGTGCAGAAATAATAATACATCTACATAACGATATCTCTCCGGATAAAACAATAGATGCACTCTATGCATTTACAGACTGCGAGCTATCTATCTCTCCAAATGCATGTATTATAATGGACAAGCAGCCCCATTTTATTGGAGTAGATCAAATATTGCGTCATAACACAGAACTCACTAGATTCCTTTTAAAGACAGAGCTAGAAATACGTCTAGGCGAACTTTCAGATAATTGGCATTATACATCCCTAGAAAAAATATTCTTTGAACAACGTATTTACAGGCTTCTAGAGAAAGATGCAAAAACCTGGAACGACCAACTTTCCGATGTTAAAAATGAGCTTAAAAAATATGAGAGCCAACTTAACAGAGAGATAGAGGACGACGATGTTCTTAAACTTGTAGAAAAACCAGTACGAAAAATATCTATCTTCGACGTTAAACAATTAGAAGAGGCGCTTCAAAAAATTGAAACTGAGATGAAAGAGGTTAATTTTAACCTTGAACATATCACTCAATATTCAATTAAGTATTACACTAATCTTAAAAAGAAATACGGAGTAAACTACACAAGAAAAACAGAGCTCTGCAGTTTTGAAACTATAGAAGCCACAAAGGTTGTAGCATCTAATGCAAAACTATATGCCAATAAAGAAGAGGGGTTCATAGGAATGGATCTCAAAAGAGACGATAATGCAGAATTTATATGTGATTGTTCCGATATTGACGATATTATTGTATTCCTTAGAAATGGGAAGTATATAGTCTCTAA
>CAZHHY010000177.1:0-3691 GCA_964532375.1 uncultured Muribaculaceae bacterium | reverse complement strand
TGCGTTTTATGTTTGTGCTTTGATAGTTGGGCTGTATAAAAGACCTACCCAATTCTATAGTGAATGGTAGATATTCTTTTATAAATTCATCTGAAAATTTAAACAGTTCGTGAGTGGCCATATGTTCTACCTTTAGCCCCGAACATTGAATATATCTGTATCCACCTAATATCTCCTGATCTTTAGGGTCCCAAACAATGAGTTGTTTATATTCGTTCTTAGAATCGGTGTCAAAATCGTCTATGTCAAGAGCTTTCCCTGTCCCACCACCGGCAAGGCGAAAAGAAATTTCCCTTAAACGCGCAATTTCACGCATAGTATGTGGTGAGTCGTGTGCTGTTATTTCGTAAATTTTGTTATCTCCTTTGCGGGTATTACGAATAAATTTATCACTGTGCAGCTCCTCAATAATAAGCTTCCTATCTACTGGTTTAATTACTGGTTCCATAATTATTTATTAATTGAATAAACTTGTTCCCTAATTGTGCTGTTCCACTGAGCAACAGTTTTTTCATTCGAAAGCTGTTCGTATGTGACCGGCTGCCCTATAAAAACATTAAATTGGGAGTTCTTCTTCTTAAACATTTCTCTAGGTAAAAGGATTGTTTCATAATTAAATTTTATACCCAGCTTTTTGCGGATATTTGCAATTTTATAAAACAGACCCGAGTTACGTCCTTCAAAATAGACAGGTAAGATATCTCTTTTATACTTTACCGCCTGGTTAATGTAGCTGCGTTTCCATTCCAAATCTTCAATTTTTCCCTTTTTAAGCCGAGAGCAAAGCCCCGCGGGGAAATAGAGTATTTGAGCATCAGATTCATAACTATCCTTAATCATTTGAGCTGTTTGAACACTTTGTTTCCCATACTTATTGATTGGGATAAAAACAGGCTTTAGAGGTTCTATGTGGTAGAGTAAATCATTAACTACAAAGCGAACTTCTTTAAAAATTTTGCCAAATAGCTCAATCATTATAATTCCATCTAGCCCGCCAAGGGGATGGTTAGAAACTATTATATATCTTTTTTCTTTATCTAACCGCTCTATATTATGGATATTATATGTAATCTTAAATTTTTCAAGTGAAGCTGTTGCAAATTGAGTGCCCTTAAGGTGCCCAGACTCAGAAAGTAGCTCATTAATCTCATCTTGGTGGATAAGTTTCTTAACCCAATTCAATAAAAAATTAGGTATAACCTTTAGTAAATCAGGGTTTTTGCTCTTAATGATATTCTCTACATCTATTTTCATTCCAACTTAGATTTACTGTGTTTTTAAGCTCTTTAGCAAGTGCGAAGTTAAATAAAAATCATATCTTTGCATAAACGCTCCATATTATATGTTAAAACAGGGATTACAACAAAAATTACAACAAAAACTGTCTCCGCTTCAGATACAGACTATCAAGCTGTTGGAGCTCCCTACTATGGAACTAGAGCAGAGAATCAAAAAAGAGCTAGAAGAAAACCCTGTTCTTGACGAGGTTACAGATGGAGAAGATTCAGACGACGCACCTACTGGGAATGTCTCTCTAAGCGACTATGATTCAGATGATCAGATCCCTTCGTACAAGCTGTATGTAAATAACCAAGGGAAAGATTTAAAGCCAGAGTATAACGTATTTTCAGTAAAAGAGAGTTTCTACCAAAGTCTAGAAGCTCAACTAGGTTATAGCCAAATGGATAGTCGTTCAAAAACCATAGCTGGTTTCATTATTGGCAGCTTAGATGACGATGGCTATCTTAGAAGAGACTTAGAATCTTTGGCAGACGATATTGCTTTTAGGCAAGGTATTGAAACAAAGCCAAAAGAGCTAGAAGCTATTCTTAAAAAAATTCAGGAATTTGAACCTGCAGGCATAGGTGCAAGAGACCTTCAGGAGTGCTTAGTAATACAAATTAAACTAAGAGATCACTCTCCATCTGTAGAGTTGGCTAGAGTAATTTTAGAGAATCATTTTTTGGAATTTACCAAGAAGCATTATCAAAAAATAATGACTAGGCTCTCTTTAACGGAAGATGAACTTAGAGATGCTATTGATGAGATTGTTCGCTTAAACCCTCGTCCGGGTGGCCAAATTGACGATTCCTATGCAGATCAAGCCCAGCAAGTTGTGCCAGATTTTGTACTAGATTACAAAGATGGCGAATTAGTTATGACAATGCCAAGGTTCTCTGTCCCAGAGCTCAAGATTAATAGGAGATATGCCGATATGCTTATGAAATCTGCAAACAACGATAGATCTGGCAAAGAAGCTGCTACTTTTGTTAAGCAGAAATTAGATTCGGCAAAATGGTTTGTAGAGGCAATACGGCAGCGCCACAACACTCTTAATAACACAATGAATGCTATTTTAGACTTTCAACAAGAGTTTTTTTTAGAGGGAGACGAAACAAAACTTAGGCCTATGGTTTTGAAAAATATAGCAGAGAAGACAAATTTAGATATTTCAACTATCTCTAGAGTTGTAAACTGTAAATATATTCAGACTCACTTTGGGATTTATCCATTAAAGTACTTCTTTTCAGAAGGTCTAATGACCGATTCTGGTGAGGAGGTATCTACTAGGGAAATTAAAAACATTTTGGTAGAGAGTATAGATGTAGAAGACAAAAAGAAGCCACTTACAGACGAGCAATTGGTTTCTGTTTTAAATGAGAAGGGATACAGAGTTGCTAGAAGAACTGTTGCAAAATACAGAGAGCAGCTCAATGTTCCTATTGCTCGTCTAAGAAAGGAATTGTAATCTACCCTCAATATAACCTTCAAGATAAACTAAGTATGAAAAGAATTGTTTATGGACTAATGTTTTTGTCCCTTCTAACTAGCTGTAAAATGAAACAACAAGCAGATCTTATAATCATAAATTCTAAAGCCTACACTGTAGATAATAACTTCTCTATTTGCTCTGCAATAGCAGTAAAAGATGGCAAGATTTTAGACCTCGGTAACGATAATTATATAATAGATAACTACACAGCTAACAGTACTATAGATCTTAAAGGAGCGCCTCTTTACCCAGGTTTTAACGATGCTCACTGCCATTTATCTAAGTTGGGTGTTGGGCTTTCTAGGGTAGATCTTAGGGCAGCCTCTTCTTTTGATGAAATTATTGATAGGCTCAAGCACAGGTATGATGAGTCTAAGCCCTCTTATCTTGCAGGAGATGGATGGGATCAAACTTTGTGGGGTAGCGATGAGTTTCCCGATAATAGTAAATTAAATGCACTTTTCCCCGATATTCCAGTTGTGCTATTTAGAATAGATTTTCATGCCGTTATTGTTAACGATGCAGCAATCAAACTCCTTGGAATAACTCCAGGAGACTCTTCTATTCCAGAAGGCGAAGCTATTTTGCAGGATAATAAATTTAAGGGTGTTTTTCTTGAGAATACAGCTGGAAGGTTTGAATCTATCTTACCTGAGCCTACCGCACAAGAGTGGGCAGAAATGATTATTATAGCGCAACAAGAGAGTTTTAAAAATGGTCTTACCTCTGTTACAAACGCTGGCGGTTCTCTTTCTTTTGTAGAGATTATGGAAAATCTCAACAATAATGGAGATCTAAAGATTAGAACCAATATAATGCTCACTCCAAATCAAGATAATTTAGAGAAATTTACCAAACCCTATACAAATGGCCGTATAAATATATCTACCATTAAATTATTTGCCGATGGGGCTCTTG
>CAZHHY010000176.1:314-3721 GCA_964532375.1 uncultured Muribaculaceae bacterium | reverse complement strand
AGGTTTTTACCTCTATTGCCTACACTAACGACAATGGTATAAATGTTACTCAGTATCTCAAAAGGCTTACAGCCACTGTAAATGCCGATCACAAACTCTCTAACAGAGTTAAAGTAGGCGGTTCGTTCCAATACTCTACTCAAGACCAGAGCGGGCACCAAGATGGGCAAGCAAAAGACAACTTCTTTTATTTATGGAAAGCATCTCTAACTACCCGCTGGACATTTCAATATGAAGATGGCTCTTACTGGATGGAATATTACGATGGTGGTACTAGAGTAAACCCTATCCCTCAAATGGATTTACAGATTAACGATGCCAACCAGCTTAGGTTCTTACTAAAAGGCTGGGCCGAGGTTAATATTACAGACGATATTAAGATAAAGAGCACTGTGAGCAGTGACTACCTTAAAATGCACGATCGTTTTCACTGGCTATATGGCCATATAAACTTTACTGCATATGGTAATGGTTACGCCTCTGACCGCTATAGAATGGTAGACAAGACAGTAAGCAGCACCATTGCTAACTACAATAAAACCATTGGAAATCACAATATAGCGCTTATGGCGGGATGGGAAGCAGAACGTCAAGAGTATCTTTATACCCGCTTAGCAAAAATGGACTTCTCAAATTTTGGAGCTACAGAATCTGCTTTAGCTACAAGTTATCAAGATGGTTATACTTATAGAAACCTTTCGAATCTACTCTCGGCAGTTAGTAGTGCAAATTATAGTTACGATTCTAGATACTACATTTCTGGATCTTACCGCCGCGATGGATCATCTAGATTGTCTCCAGACAACAGATGGGGAGATTTTTGGTCGGTTGCCGGCTCTTGGAGAATAAGCAACGAGAGGTTTATGAAAAACGTTAGTTGGGTAGACGACTTTAGAGTTAGAGGTTCATACGGAACTAGTGGAACTCTACCTAATGACTATTTTGGTTATATGGCTGTTTTTAGATATAAAATTTATGGTGATGAGGCTGCTGGCTACCCTTCAAACCTAGCAAATAGCGATTTAACATGGGAGAAAAACCGTAACTGGAACATAGCAATAGATGCCCGAATATTTGACAGAGTAGATATTGTAGCTGAATATTATAATAAAACTACAGAAGATTTACTTCTAAATGCAACCGTAGCCTCAACTACAGGCTTTGGTAGTGCTCTTACTAACATTGGATCGATGGAAAATAAAGGTATTGAGCTTGGTTTTAATGTAGATATTATAAAGAGAAAAGATATGACTCTTACTGCAGGCTTCAACTGGGCAAACCTTAAAAACAAGGTGCTTTCTCTTTCAGAAGAGGGAGAACAAATTGTTTCAAGACCTCATATTTGGAAAGCAGGTTACTCATATGTACAGTATTACACACGCGAATATGCAGGTGTTAATCCAGAGACAGGAGCGCCACAATACTATTCAAATAAGACCTTGCCAGATGGCACCAAAGATAGAACTCTTGTAAACAGGAATAACGCAACATCTTCTATTCTAGATGGAATGACAGCCATTCCAAAAGGATTTGGTGGGTTTAATGCAAATTTTGCATGGAAATCGCTATCGGCTTCTATGGCTTGGTCATATAAATATGGCCATTATGTATGGGATAATGGAAACGACGTTATTAACGACGATGGTTACAACTCCTACAGAAATACCGCTAAAGACCAGCTAAATAGATGGCAAAAACCTGGTGACATTACAAATGTTCCAAGGCGAGTAGCAGGAAACAGCCAAGGTGGTTACTATGACTCAAGCCGTTTCTTAAGCAAAGGAGATTATTTAAGACTTAAAAATATGACTGTATCTTATGATTTACCATCTAAAGTAAAGGATTATTTAAAAATCTCTAATGCTAGAGTTTACCTCTCTGGTAATAATTTACTTACCTTCTCTAAGCTTCATTTCGACCCCGAAGTTCGAGCCGATGGATATTATAATTTTTATTTCCCTGCGTTGCGCACAGTTACATTGGGTATAGAAATATCTCTTTAACTCTAAAAAACATTTATCAGTATGAAAAAAATTATATTAAATATTTTGATTGTTTCAGGAGTGATATTGCTTTTTAATTCATGTGAAGGCTTCCTGGATACTAAACCAACCAATTCAGTTGTAGCAAAAACAGCAATGACCACTCTCTACGATGCAAATGTTGCGGTAAACGGTCTATATGTAGATATGAAATACGGAGACTACTACGGAGGCATTGTACAGCTAATGGGTGACGAGAGGGGCGATAATATTCAGCCTCGTGAAATGAGCACCGGATGGGTTCAAATCTATACACTTGGATACGAATCTGAGAGTAGCACTTACTTTAGCTTGTGGAATAGATGCTATGAAACTATAATGAGGTGCAACACATTGATTAAAAATATAGATGAGCTTACTGTAAAGAACCCTAAAGAGCAAGATCAAAAGAACGACTATTTAGGCCAAGCTCTTGCTGTTCGTGCTCTTGTATATTTCGACTTAGTAAGACATTATGGGTATCCATATGTTAAAGACAATGGAGCGTCGCTAGGAGCTGTTATTATACCGGGCATACTTCCACCTTCAGAATCTAAACTACCACGTAGTACCGTAGCTCAAACCTACAAGCAGATTACAGACGATTTACAAGCAGCTTTACCCCTTCTTGCAACTAAGAAAAACACTGGCCACTTCAACTATTGGGCTGCCAAATTACTACAAGCTAGAGTACACCTATACAAAGGCGAATGGCAAAATGCATATTTAGCAGCAAAAGAGGTAATAGATGGCTCGCCATACAAACTTGCTACTAATACAGAATATAAAGATTGTTTTGCTCAAGTGGGTCATGCCGAGACTGTCCTAGAACTATTTGTTTCGGCTCAGTCTAATATAGACAGCGATGGAGGATATGCATCATTTTGGCACAACCTCTGGCATGGAAACACCTCTGCTGGAGCTACACTTATACCTACTAAAAGTTGGGTAGACTTCATTAAGAGCGACCCTAACGATGTACGTGCAAGCATGGTGCGTTACGATTCTAAATACGATATTACTAAGCCTTGGCTAGATAAATTCCCAGGTAATAACAGAGATAACTTTAGACTTAATAACCCACGTATTTTAAGGATTTCTGAGGCCTATTTAATTGCTGCCGAGGGTGCTCTTAAAGGAACAGCTGGTGCTTCTGTTGCCAGTGGCTACCTAAATACAATTCGTAAAAGAGCAAACCCTGCTGCTACAGATGTTACAGCTACAGATGCTCTAATTCAAGACGAGCGCCGTAAAGAGTTTATTGGTGAAGGCCATAGATTCTTCGACCAAATGCGTTTAGGTAAATCAATTGTACGTTTAGATGGAGATGGATACAATTTTGCACAATCTGCAGGTTGCCCAGGCACTATAGATTGGAACTACTAT
>CAZHHY010000176.1:0-304 GCA_964532375.1 uncultured Muribaculaceae bacterium | reverse complement strand
CACCGAGCGTAAGTTCTACCCAGAACTCCAGCAAAACCCTGGTTACACAGAGTAGTACTAAAACGATCTTAAAGCTTATATCATTATTTAAATAAACTTACCTAGTTTTAACGAGTTACAATTCGTCTAAACTGTTTCCAACGAAAATGCCGCAGCCTTCAACAAGCTGCGGTTTTTTTTCAATCCAAAACTCTACCCCCCTCCTCTCCAAGGCACCACATACCTGCGCAGCTTAAATGCTCCGCAGATTGGTTACTGCCTACCGGCGGTTGGTTACTGCTCTGCAGGGCAGGCTCTGGCTTAC
>CAZHHY010000175.1:0-3735 GCA_964532375.1 uncultured Muribaculaceae bacterium | reverse complement strand
CAGTGGCAATATTGCTCAGATCTCACACTAGCAACTTTGTGCCAAATGCTAACAGAGAGAAAATTACCCAAACTATTTTTTTTTGAAACGAAGCCAGATATAAGTTTGTACAACAGTAGTTTAGAAAGTGTGAAGTTGCATTTTGGAGAAAATTCTAAGATAGACCCTACCTATTTTGTGCGCATGGGAGAGGTTCATAATCGTGGTTATGACTCAAAAGAGGGCGAGATTATGATAATTTCAAAGAGAGGCGAGGTTAAAGATGTTTATGCCATTTCAGATATGTTATCGGCAAAGGCTTTTTCTCAAGTCACAAAAAAACAGTTTCTTTGTATTGCTAATTTAAAAAATAAGAGATGGAAATTACTGCAAGGCAGATAGCAGAGCACCTAAATGGAGAACTTGATGGAGATTCCCAAGTTAAAGTTAGTTCAGTTGCAAGAATAGAAAGTGCAAAACCAGGCACTCTTGCTTTTTATGGTAATCCAAAATATGAACAATATTTTTATACTACTCGAGCTAGTATAATTTTGATAAACAAATCTTTTACACCCTCGTCGCAAATTGCTAGTACATTAATACGGGTAGATGATGTTTATCAGGCTATTGCTTCTATGTTAGAGCTCTTTGCTTCATTAAAATCTTCAAAGAGAAAAGGACGTTCATGGAGAGCCGCAATCTCTTGGAAATCTAAAATAGGTAAGAATTCTTATATAGGTTCGGGAGCAGTTATTGAAAAAGGAGCTACCATAGGAAAGGGGTGCCAGATATATCCACTTGTCTTTGTAGGCCAAAATGCAGTAATTGGAGATAACACAATCTTATATTCAGGTGTTAAAATTTATTCAGATTGTATTATAGGGGCAGATTGCATTATTCATTCAAACGCAGTAGTAGGCTCAGACGGTTTTGGTTTTGCACCACTTCCCGATGGATCTTACAAAAAAATTCAACAGACAGGCAATGTCATTATAGAAGATAATTGCGAAATAGGTGCAAATACTACTATAGACAGAGCTTCAATAGGGTCTACTATTATTAGGAAAGGAGTTAAGTTAGATAATTTAATTCAAGTTGCTCACAATACAGAAATAGGCGAAAATACTGTAATAGCTGCCCAAACTGGTATCTCTGGTTCTGTTAAAATTGGGAACAACTGTATGCTTGGTGGCCAAGTTGGGCTAGCTGGTCATATTTCAATTGCCAACAATACTTCAATTGGTGCTCAGGCAGGTATTATGTCTTCTATAAAAGAAGAGGGGAAATCATTCTTGGGAAGCCCTGCTATGGATGCAAAAGAGTACTTAAGAGCCTATTCAATATTCCGGAAGTTGCATAAAAGATAAGTGAAATTGTGTAACTTTGTAAATTAAAGTAAGTTTAGCATTTTATATTGTGGGAAATCAACAGACTATTAAGCAAGTATACTCATTTAATGGCAAAGGATTACATTCTGGCGTAGCCATTAATATGGTTTTGTTACCTGCTCCTGTAAACCATGGTGTAAAATTTTGCAGAGTAGATATTCCTGGAAAACCAATTATTGAGGCAGTTGCTTCTAATGTTGCAGGCACTCAAAGGGGAACCGTATTAAAAAAAGGAGAGAACTCTGTCTCTACTGTAGAGCATTTAATGTCTGCGTTGTTTGGGCTTGGAATAGATAATTTGTTAGTAGAAATTGATGGCCCGGAAGTTCCTATTTTAGATGGCAGTGCACTAGAGTATGTTAACTCTATAAGTAAGGTGGGGTTGGAAGTTCAAAATGAACCTAGAAGATACTTCGAGCTAAAAGAACCAATCCACTACAAAGATGCCCAAACGGGCTCTTCTATCTCTCTATTTCCAGACTCTAACTTCTCTATAGATGTTATGGTAGATTTCAATTCCGATGTAATTGGAAATCAACACGCATCTTATACTTCAGAAACAGACTATTCAAATGAAATAGCACCATGCAGAACCTTTGTGTTTCTACATGACATATTACCTCTAATTAACAATAATTTAATTAAAGGAGGAGACCTAAATAATGCTATTGTAATAGTAGAAAAAAGAGTAGAGGGGCCCGAACTTAAAAAACTAGAAGCAATATTTGGCCCAAATGATAAAGAGTTTATCGAGAAAGGCTATTTAAATAAAGAAAAATTAAAATACAATAATGAATGTGCTCGGCATAAATTACTAGATTTAATTGGAGACCTCGCATTGGCGGGAGTAAGATTTAAAGGAAAAGTAGTAGCAAATAAGCCTGGTCACAAAATTAATTCAGAAATTGCAAAAGTTATTATGAAAATGGCAAAAGAAAACGCAAATCTAATTCCACAATTCGACCCTAATGCAGAGCCGGTTGTAGATATTAATGGTATTAAAAAATTACTCCCACATCGCCCACCATTTCTAATGGTAGATAGAATTATTCAAATGGAGAAAGAGACAGTAGTTGGAATAAAAACTATAGGTGTAAATGAAGGCTACTTTATTGGGCATTTCCCAGAAGAACCTGTTATGCCCGGTGTTCTCATTATTGAAGCTATGGCCCAAGTGGGAGGTATCTTGGTAATGTCAGATTTGGAAGAGCCAGAGAAATATTCTACATACTTTGCTAAAATTGATAACGCTAAATTTAAAAGGAAGGTTGTACCAGGAGACGTTCTCGTAATAAAATTGCAAATAACAACTCCACTAAGACGCTCAATTGTTTGTATGAAGGGAGAGGTTTATGTTGGTAACACTCTAGCATGCGAAGCCGATTTAATGGCTCAGGTAATTAAGAACAAATAACTTTTATGAATCAATCATATATACATCCCGATGCCATAATTGGTAAAAATGTGAAGATAGAGCCTTTCTCATACATTGCTGCAAATGTAGAAATTGGCGATGGTACTTGGATTGGGCCGCATGCTACCATAATGGAACATGTAAAAATTGGGAAGAATTGTAGAATTTATCCTGGTGCAGTAATAGGGGGTGAGCCGCAAGACTATAAATTTGCTGGCGAAACAACTTATGTAGAAATTGGTGACGATACTATAATTAGAGAATATGCCACTATTAACAGAGGTACTCTAAAAAGTGGAAGAGGCACCACCAAGGTTGGAAGTGGATGTATGATTATGTCTTATTCGCATATAGCTCACGATTGCCACATTGCAGATAACGTGGTTCTTGTTAGTTATGTAGGTATTGCAGGCGTAACAGATATAGATGAATATGCTATTATTGGAGGCCATTCTGCTGCTCATCAATTTGTTAGAATTGGTGCTCACTCAATGCTCTCTGGAGGCTCAATGATTGGTAAAGATGTACCCCCATATATAATTGCTGGTAGAAGACCTCTCTCTTTTGGAGGAGTAAATATAATTGGGCTCCGCCGAAGAGGCTTTTCGAATGAATTAATAGATCACATTAAAGATATCTATAAGGTCATATATAATAGTGGGTTAAATACAACAGATGCGTGTGCAAAGTTAGAGGAGACTTTTCCAGAAACACCAGAGAAGAGGCTTATTATAGATTTTATTAAAACTACTAGACGCGGTATAATTAAAGGCGTTGTAGACTCTATTGATGAGTAAATCGAATATTATAATTTTATCTTGTGCTTACCTCCCCCCTATAGATTATTTTAGAGTAATCAAAAAAAATAATCAATGGAAGGTAGAACAGTACGAGAATTACCAAAAACAATCTTACAGAAGCCGTTGTCACATTTATGGTGCCAACGGCCTCTTA
>CAZHHY010000174.1:0-3781 GCA_964532375.1 uncultured Muribaculaceae bacterium | reverse complement strand
ACTTGATTTTAGAAACAGTAACTCTGTAAATATTATTAACGATTGGTGTTCAAACAATACCAATGGAATGATTAAGAAAATTATTGATGAAATAAAGCCTAATGAAGTGCTCTTCTTAATTAATGCTCTCTATTTTAAAGCTCCATGGAAAAACGAGTTTAAAGAAGAGAAGACAACTATGCAACCCTTCCATTTAAGAGATGGAAGCAGCAAAAATGTCTCTACAATGAATCAAGAGATAACGTGCCAATATTCAGAGGGAACAAGATACAAAGCTGCTACACTGCCATACGGGAACGAAGCTTTTAATATGACATTTATTCTTCCAAATGATGGTTATTTACCAGAAGATCTCTTTACTCTCTTAGAACCAATCTCCTCTACAACTAATGTCTGGAGCACCATTATAAACAACAAAAGTTTAAACAAACTAGATATTTACTTGCCCAAATTCAAATTTGAATATGAAATTGAATTTAACGACATCCTTAAAAAAATGGGAATAACAGATGCTTTTAGCCCTAGTCTAGCCAATTTCTCACGTATCACAACTAAAGAGAATCTTGTAATCTCTAAAGTACTGCAAAAAACTGCAATAGAAGTGAACGAGAAAGGGAGCGAAGCAGCAGCAGTAACGTCTGTAGGGATTGGCGTTACATCTGTAGGCCCTAAGAAAAATGAATTCCGCGTAAACCGTCCATTCATATTTGTAATCTCAGAGAAATACACTGGCGCTATACTATTCGCCGGCAAAGTAGAAAACCCTGCCTAAATAAAACTAAAGGTTCCAACATAAATATTTCATTAGTTAAAGTTACCCGCTTTGGGCTAATGTTGGATTACTTTTAGCTTTTCGCCAGCTTGTTCTTTCACTGCTCTTTTCCACATATCTGTATAGCCGCCATAAATTGGCGATGCAGGTATGTTTTTGCCAGCGCCATTATCCATAAAACGGCCTGGAGATGTCTCTCTTTTAACGTTCCCGTCTAAATGTTTTACAAGTAAATATCTGTCTAGATCTACCCAAGTATTAAAAAGATGCTGAGCCATATTAACCGAGAAATCTGTAAGGTATTCGCGTGCTTTTTTAGGCGACTCTTTTAGTAATTCAAGGGCTGCTGCATCTGTAGCCGAAATACTTTCCATTGCAGTATGTTCGAATTTGTCTAGAGCAATTTTAATATCGGGGAAAATTAAATTATATCTAGAATATGCAAAATTTGAAACACGGTTAAATATCCAAAATGCCGATGTTGTAGAGTATGTAGTCATGTTACCATTACCAACTCTAAAGCAATCTGGAACTCCCAAAGAAGAGCTGTAAATAGGCGTAAGTGCCGATGTTGCAGCATCGTCTACACCAAACCAAAGAATACCACCAATCTCATCTGGCAACCAAGTTCTTGCTTGGCCTAAAAACCAAAAGCCAGTTTGCTGGGTAGCTATTGCTCTCTCGTTATAATATTTTTGCCCATCAACTTCAAAAGTCATAGGTCTCCAGCGATATGGTAACGCATTGCCACCAGCACCAATATCTTGAGTCATATCTAAAATTGTACCCTCGTAATGATCGCGCATAACATCGGCAACCATCTTTACATCTACTTTTTGAGCTGGTTTAATATAGAGTGGCATCCTGTTTTTAGGATTGTGACCCATTGCATAGTCCTGGTAATCTGTATATGGCTTACCACCAATCATTCCTTCACCTAAAATATTAAAAGCAGCCCAAACCCTAGCCTCGCAACCTCTCATTGCTCCAAAATCTAGAGGAGCATAAGTATCCGAGAAACTAAAATCTTTATCGGAACCCTTATAGTATCCACTTTCACGAGCAAAATCAATTACATCTGGAGAGTACATACAAAAATCTGGATTATTTTTCTCTATTGTAGTTATACGAGCTTGGTTTGCATGGGCAGAGATATAACCCTCGGGAATACGAACTGCTACCCAAACCGCGCCCTTATTAACATTAACACCTTTTACTATTTTAGTGCCTTTACCTATCATCTCTAGAATCCAAACTTCGTCTTTATCGGCAATAGAGAAAGATTCGCCAGAAGAGGCATAACCATACTCCTTAACAAGATCTGTCATAACTTTAATAGCCTCTCTTGCAGTTTTTGCTCTTTGCAAAGTAAGATAGATAAGTGAACCATAGTCCATTATACCAGTAGTGTCTACTAGTTCTTCTCTACCACCATAAGTAGTTTCAGATATAATTAGCTGATGCTCATTCATGTTACCTACAGTAGTATAAGTTTTTAGCACTTGAGCTATTTGGCCAAGATATTTTCCGGTATCCCACTCATAAATATCTAACATAGTGCCCGGAGCATATTTAGTCGCTTTGTTAAAATAGAGTTCACCATAAAGTTGGTGTGAGTCGGCCGCATAAGTAACCATAGTAGAGCCATCTTTAGATGCGCCCTTGGTTACCAAAATATTCGTACAAGACTTAGCTTCATTATGAAGCGTCAACGTAAACATTGCAAGTAAAATGGCAGTTAAAATCTGTTTCTTCATTCTTATATTATTTCAATTATTTAATTTATCAACCAATAGAGGCAAATTTCACAAATATAATATTAAATTTGTTCATTAAATGAGTAAAGTCATAATCAATCTGCCAATTACAAATAAGAAAATAGCATCAACCAAGAAGGCAATAACACCTACAGGCAAGAAAATAACACATAAGAAATAAGCTTCTACCATGAAAATTAAATTCCCTAGAATAGTCTTAACATTATTGGCCATATCTATTTCAATTACAGTAACTGCTCAGAATCAAGAGCAGAAACAAAAAACACCTGTAGAAATAGCATCTGAACAGGCAGATAGATTCCAAAGAGATCTTAAACTAAACGATTATCAAGTTTTTAAAGTAGACTCAATTCTACAGCATAACCTTTCAGGAGTAATGGCACAATTCGAACAGATGAAAAAGGGTGGTCTCCAAAACCCGGAAAGCTACCGAGAGGTTCAAAAAAGTTGGCAAACCAAAACCGACGATGCTTTCGAAGCACTTTTCACACTAGAGCAGTTCGATCGCTATCTAAAAATATCTGGCATGTCCAATAAAGAGAGAAAAAAGAAAATTGCCGAGATTAAATCAAAAGCCAAGTAATTCTAGATGATTTTTTTGGGAACGGGTTTTCGCTCTTTGTAGTGGGTTATGTATTTGAAGCCACTCTGGCGAATCTTCTTTAGATAGTGCGAAAATTGCTCTCCAATGCGATCGGGGGTATGTGCATCTGAGCTTAAAGCAATAAACTCGCCTCCTAGATCTAAATATCGCTTAAGAATGTGAGGGTCTAATAGTGGTGTTTTACCATTTCTGGTTCTATAGGTGTTGGTATTTATTTCAAGAGCTTTACCGTTTTCTATTAGCTGTTTGAAAATAGAGTCTAAAAGATCTGAATGCTCTTTATAGAAAATTGTGCAATTATCATATGGTGCATACCGTGCAATATAATCGTAATGTCCAAGAACATCAAAATCTGGATAAGCAGTAATTAGCTCATGAAAAAGCTCTAGATATCTTCCATATGCTTTCTTCTCTGTAAGTCCCTCGTAATATACACCATAGTAAGGATCTACACCATCTACGAAATGGATTGATGCAATTACAGTATCAAACTCATATCCCTTAATGTACTCCTTAATATCTTCTAGGTTATGAGGTTGTAGCCCAATCTCTATACCTTTCAGAATTTCAAATTTATTTCCAGATAATAGAGGTCCAAATTTATTATAGTTTAATGAGTTTGAACTA
>CAZHHY010000173.1:0-3788 GCA_964532375.1 uncultured Muribaculaceae bacterium | reverse complement strand
GAGCTTGGCCATTGCTTCCATTACATAAAACTGGATATCTGTAAGTGCAACTTTTTTGTAGTCCATTATGTGAACCTGAACTCCTTGGATATTGGTACCAACACCAACAGAATAGAATGGTCTTAAATGAATTGGTCTAAATATAACTCCCGGCAGGCAATAAGAATTTAACTCTTGCGAAAGCTCCTCGGCACCTATCCACTCTGCAGCAAACATTTGAAAAGGAATGGTATAACCCACTCCTATAGAGATATAACCTAATTCCCCTACAATGCCAGAGATTGGATAAAAAGCACTAGTAGATGGATGAGGAATATGTGGTGAAGAAGGCACCCACTGCAAACCAGTCTCTTCAAAAGTCATATCGCGACTCCAACCCTCCATCTTAACAACTTGCAAATCACATTTGGCCTTTAACATTCCCTCTTGGTTTAGCAGAACAGCTAACTCTCCACAGGTGAGCCCATATATATAAGGGATTTTAAATTGGCTCACAAATGAGATAAAGCCCTCTTCAGCTAAGTTGCCTTCAATTTTCTCTCCTCCCAAAGGGTTAGGCCTATCTAACACTACAAATTGAATATTATTCTCTGCGGCAGCTTCCATTGCTAGACCCATAGTACTTATATAGGTAAATGAACGGCTACCAATATCTTGAATATCATATACCAATATATCTATACCCTCCAGCATCTCTGGAGTTGCTTTTCTGGTAGAGCCGTAAAGAGATAAAACAGGAATACCCGTCTTTATATCTATTATGTTTTGTACTTTGTCTCCTGCATGTGCATCGCCCCTTACGCCGTGTTCTGGCCCAAACAAAGCAACCAAATTTACATTGGGCGCCTCAAAAAGAATATCAATTGTAGATTTAAGAGAGTTATCTAAACCAGTAGGATTAGTTATAAGCCCTACCCTTTTACCCTCAAGTACCTTAAAATCATCTCTTTTAAGTACCTCTATTCCAGGCAACACTTTCTGTCCAAACCCCAAAACAGTGGCAAGCATAAAGAGTGCCGAGGCAATTATTTTATAGTATTTCATATTTTTGTTTCTTAAAATCATTTATTAAAACTCTATTGATACTTAGTCTGCAGTATTAATTAATCTATTAATTAGTCTATAAATAGCCTAATAATTTAGATCTTAATATATATATTAGTTAACAGCCTTCTGTTTTTTACCAAAAGCAGGGTCTACTTTAATTAATGCAGTCACAATAAATGTTAATACATATGTAATCATAATCCAGTAGAAGAAATGCTTGTAACCAAGCAGATCTTGTAACCAGCCTGCCATCATTCCCGGTATCATCATACCAAGCGCCATAAATGCAGTACAAATTGCATAATGGGCAGTTTTATGCTTGCCATCTGAGAAGTAGATCATATAAAGCATATATGCAGTAAAGCCAAACCCATAACCAAACTGTTCTACAAACACACTTAAGTTAATTAAAAACATGTTATCCGGTAAGTAAACAGCCAAATATACAAAGGTAAAGCTTGGTAGAGAAATTGCCAGAGCCATTGGCCACAACCATTTTTTCAACCCCCCTATTGAAGCAGTAATACCACCTATAATCCCCCCTAGAGTTAATCCAATAATACCTACGGTACCATAAACTATTCCAACTTGGCCAGTTGTAAGGCCCAACCCTCCAATCTCATTAGGGTCTAGAAGGAAAGGAGTTACCATTTTAACAAGCTGAGCTTCTGAGAAACGGAACAGTAACATAAATGCTATAGCAGCTTTAATCTCTTTCTTTCTAAAGAAAGAGGCAAAAGTTTCTACAAACTCTTTCGCTATAGTGCCGGCAGTAACATTTTTAGCCGCAACGTCTATTGCTGGTTTAGGCAATATAAATTTATGGTAAAGCGCCACAGCAATAAAGAACCCTGCCATTATAAAGAAAGTAATAGACCAAGCAAATGTAATATTGCCACTCAAGCCACGGAAACTTGCCGTGGTACTCTCAGAGAGTTTAGGGTCTACCTGAACAAGTACAAAAGCGGGTTTTGTCCAGTTTTCAGCAGTAAACTCAATTCTCTCTCCATGAGCTAAAAATATACTTTTATCTCCCTTATCAAAAGAGGTATTAAGAACAATTTTCTCTCCTGGTTGAGGCGCTTTTGTTAGTCTAACCTCTACAAGTTGTGAACTTCCAGTTAGCGAGTGAGCTTTGTTCCCTACTTTCTCTTCACCAAAATTACGTTTAATCCATACCCCAGTAGGGCCAGATACATTTTTACTCCACCAAGAAACTTTAGGCCCTGTAGTACTTGTAGAGTGGGAATACTCTCTTGGAATAAAGCCATTTATAGTATTTTGTTCAATGGCAAATACCTTTAGCAAAGCAGCAGAATCTGCCGAGATGTTTCCTGTTCCAATTGTAATCTCTTGTGGGTAAATATCGAACGAGAACTCCTCAGTTGGATTGTATACATATGTATTTACCAGAGTACTATCCGATGGGAGTATAACTGCCGCACTATACTCAGGACCTGCTTTAACATCTAAATTTAAAGGTTGTAGCCCTGTAGTAGTTTCCAGTGCACCAGCAACCATTATAAGTAAACCTTGCCCTGCAATTGTAGCCACTCTATAAAAAGTACTTCTTATTCCCACATACATAGATTGCTTGTGACTATCTAATGCAAGCATGTAAAAGCCATCGGCAGCAATATCATGTGTGGCAGAACTAAAGGCTACCAAC
Source organism: uncultured Muribaculaceae bacterium (assembly GCA_964532375.1). Taxonomy (GTDB): domain Bacteria; phylum Bacteroidota; class Bacteroidia; order Bacteroidales; family UBA932; genus Bact-08. Next base: position 1,072 of record CAZHHY010000173.1, on the reverse strand, counting down.
CAGAATACAGCTAGAGTAATCTGAAAGAAACTAGTTGTAGGAACAGTAAAAGCAATTCCAGCAAGACCAGCTCCAACAAGCAACTGCATGGTTACAACCCACCAACGCTTTGTCTTAAGCAAATCTACAAAAGGACTCCAAAAAGGCTTAATTACCCACGGAAGGTATAGCCAACTGGTATACAGAGCAATGTCTGTATTTGAAATGCCAAGCCTTTTGTACATAATAACCGAGATGGTCATTACTGCAACATAGGGCAACCCCTGCGCAAAATAGAGCGACGGAATCCAAGCCCACGGAGATCTCTGTTTATTACTCATTATAATTAATGTTTAGTAACGTTTCTCTAGTGATGCACCCACAAAGTAGTGCAGTAAAATATCGTTATAGCTATAGCCTTTCTCTCCCATTACTGCAGCACCTATTTGGCAAAGCCCCACGCCGTGACCCCAGCCTGCCCCTTTAAGCACAAACTTTACAGGCTTGCCATCTTGTCCTAACTCTTTTTCTACTATAAAAGCCGAGCTATATAGATGGGAATTAGAAAGAGTCCTTCTTATTTCCAACTCTTTGCCAATAATCCTAGTTTTCTTTGAGCCCACAATTTTAAGTTTAATAAGACGCCCACTAGTGCCTCTCTCTACAGGAATCAAATCTAGAATATCTCCATAATCGGTGCCCGAACGCTCTTTAATAAGCTTAGCAAGCTCTTGAGCACTATACTCCACTGTCCATCTATAAAAATTAACAGTTTCTTGATCGTAGTTATTAAGCACTTGCGAAAGTATTACTTTGTCTGTAGTGTTACAAAAAGAGTCAGGAGAGGTTAAAATCCATTCACGAGCGTTCTCTTCTATAGTAAGATCTGGGAAAGAATTTCCGTTTGGTAAATCGCTTTTCGCCACTAAGTAGGGATATTTAATATCTTCCCAGCAATTTTGGAACTCTTCGAATACTCCGCCGCAGCTTTTTGAATAGCGTGCATCACATATTTTATTGTCGAACATTAAAAGCTCGCCCCAAGTTTGTTCGATTGCTGTTTTAACAATATCGGTTGAGGCGCGAGTTATAC
>CAZHHY010000172.1:0-3856 GCA_964532375.1 uncultured Muribaculaceae bacterium | reverse complement strand
GGAGGCCTCTCCCATAACCAACTTCAAAATAAATGCAGGCACTCGGGTGATTATTAAAGATTTCTGCTTTTTTGCTATCTCCTTTGTTAAATATCTATTTGATATAGGATTTGGAGAACACAAATTTACAACCCCAGTTATACTGTTTTCTATAATGAATTCTATAGCTCTTACAAGGTCTTCAAGCATTATCCAGGAAACTATTTGATCTCCTTTTCCTAAAATTGTAGCTACTCCATATTTTGTAGGTAGCATCATTTTTGGAAGAGCACCCCCTTTATTGGAAATTACAAGCCCAAATCTTACAATTACCACTTTAGTTAGTTCTTTTACAGAGAGAGCTTCGCTTTCCCACTCATGACAAACATTGGCAAGGAAATCATTGCCATAGACATAGTTAAACTCATCGTTAGGTTCTTTACTTTCAGTTGAATATATACCAACTGCCGAGGCGTTAATAAGCAAAGAGATATTATTATTCGCCTTTATAAATGAGGTAATTTTCCTAGTTGTATTGAGTCTACTATCTAGAATCTCTTTTTTGTAATTTTTGCTCCACCTTTTATTAATAGTAGCACCTGCTAGATTGATTAGTATATTACATTTTTTTAAATCTTCGGAATTAAAATTTCTATTAAGAGGAATAACTAAAAAACCTTGAGATTGTAAATAATTAGTAAGGTTTTGACCAATAAACCCCGATGCACCGGTAATGCCAACTACTTTATGATCATATGAATTTTCCATATCTGTTGTTCTATTGTGTTTCAACTGAAAGACCATCGTATGAAGCATATATTCCTTTGGGTAAAATGCTAGATAAACTTTTATGAGTACCTATTTGATGCGAAAGGTGAGTAAGGTAAGTTGCTTCTGCTCCAACCCTCTGAGCTACCTCTATTGCTTCTGAAAGCGAGAAGTGAGAAATATGTCTCTCTTTACGAACAGTGTTTAATACCAAAACTTTAGACCCTACAATTTTTTTGAGTTCTTGCTCCTCAATTTTATTGGCATCTGTTATATAAGTTATGTTGCCAATTCTAAATCCAAGAATTGGGAGCTTATAATGATTCACCCTAATTGGTATTATGGTTATACCTTGAATGTTAAATGGCTCAGTATCTATTATGTTAATATCAAACTCTGGAACACCAGGGTATTTAACTTCATCGAATGCATAGGAATACTCTCTGTGTAAAGATTCGTCTACTCTTTTCTCACAGTAAATAGGTAGAATTTTTCTTTTTAGATAGTTGATAGCTCTAACATCGTCTAACCCTCCGGTATGGTCTTTATGCTCATGAGTAAGCAAGATTGCATCTAAATTCCCAATATTTTCTCTTAAAAGCTGTTGACGAAAATCTGGGCCTGCATCTATAAGAATTCGTTTACCGTTATGTTCAATAAGAGCGCTAGAGCGCAATCTATTATCTTTTATATCTAGTGAGGTACAAACTTCACACTTGCATCCAATAATTGGTACTCCCTGAGATGTTCCCGTACCTAGAAACGTGAGTCTTGTCATGTGATTGGCTTTATAAATATAAAGGTAGGAAATTTTCATACCTTTGCGAAAATATAAAAAGTGAAAGGAACTCTTTATTTAATACCAGCACCTTTAGGAGATACGGCTATAGGCGAAGTTATTCCCGAGGGAACAATAGACATTCTATGTAAATTAAAGATATTCGTTGTAGAGGAGTTAAGAACCGCAAGAAGATATCTTTCAAAAGCAGGGCTAAAGGGAAATATAGATAGCCTAGAGCTTTATCTACTTAATGAACATTCACAAGATCAAGAGATTGAATCTTATATCTCTATCTTGTTAAGCGGTGAATCTATGGGTATGGTTAGTGAAGCGGGGCTCCCGGCTGTAGCCGACCCTGGAGCAAAACTTGTTGCTTTAGCTCATAAAAATGGAGTAGAAGTTTTTCCTTTAGTTGGCCCCTCTTCGTTAATGCTTGCTTTAATGGCATCTGGCAAAAATGGTCAAAGTTTTGCCTTTGTAGGCTATTTACCAATAAAGGGCCCAGAGCGACAGGCAAAGATAAAGGAGTTAGAAAGAACCACTCAAAGAATAGGTCAAAGCCAAATTATTATAGAAACTCCATATAGGAACGACGCGCTTTTGGCAGATTTTTTGCAAACCTGCTCAGATAACACTCTATTAACAATTGCATCTAATATTACCACACCAGACTCTTTTATTAAAACTAAAAGCATTGCCGAGTGGAAAAAAAAGAGACCAGTACTCAATAAAAAACCTACTGTATTTATCTTATGAACAATAATAATAACGAGATTGGGCTAGTAGAACTTGTAAACATGGAGTTCTATGCCTATCATGGCTGCTTTAAAGAAGAACAGGTAATTGGGAATAAATTCTTAGTTACTTATAGTGCCCAAACTAATATTGAAGCAGCAGAACATTCCGATAGTTTAGCCAATGCTCTTAACTACCAAGAGTTATATAATGTAATTAAAGAAGAGATGATGGTGCCTTCTAAATTATTAGAAAATGTGGCCTTTAGAATCCATGCTAAATGTGCTTTAAAGTTTCCATCAATTTTGAGTGCCAAAGTAGAAATATCTAAACTGAACCCACCAATTGGAGGTAGGGTAGAGGCATCTAGGTTAGTTTCAACTAAAGAGTATAAGTAAAATGAGTAGCGAGGGTGGTAGAGGGAATAGAGTAGCATTTTTCACTCTTGGGTGCAAGTTGAATTTTTCAGAAACTTCGGCTTTAGCTAGAGAGTTTGCAGCGCATGGTTATGAGAAAGTAAAACATACAGAGCAGGCAGATATTTACGTTATCAATACATGTTCGGTAACTGAACATGCCGATAAAAAATGCCGAAATGCTATAAGAAAGCTACATAGGCAGAACCAAGATGCAATTATTGCTGTAACTGGTTGTTATGCACAGCTAAATCCAAATGAAATTCTAGAAATAGATGGAGTAGATCTTGTGCTTGGTGCAAATCATAAGTCGAATCTTTTTATGAAGGTTGCAAAGCTCAAAAAGGAAGAAGATTTAAAAGGTGTTAAACACTCGGGTGCACGTTCGTTTTCATGTGCAATATCGGAAGTAGAGACTATCTTTCCAGCTTATTCTTCAGATGATAGAACTAGATCTTTCCTGAAAGTGCAAGATGGGTGCGATTATCATTGTTCCTATTGTACAATTCCGCTAGCACGTGGTAAAAGCAGAAATCACTCAATTGAATTTTTAGTAAAAGAGGCTCTGGAGATAGCTCATAAGGGCATTAAAGAGATTGTGCTTACGGGAGTTAATACTGGAGATTTTGGACGATCTACCAACGAATCATTTCCAGATCTTCTTAAAGCACTTTCCAGAATAGAGGGAATTGAGAGAATAAGAGTCTCTTCCATTGAACCTAACCTTCTTACAGAAGAGGTAATTATTCTACTTTCAAAAAACAAGAAATTCTTACCACACTTTCACATACCGCTGCAATCGGGCTCAAATAAGATTCTTGCGGCAATGAAAAGGCGTTATAACCGAGAGTTATTTGGTCAAAAGCTAGAATTAATTCGCAACTATATACCAAATGCATTTATTGGAGTAGATGTTATTGTAGGCTTCCCAGGTGAGACAGAGAGTGATTTTGAAGATACTTACAACTTTTTGGAATCTGTAAACCCATCATTCTTACATGTGTTTCCATATTCCAAAAGATCTAATACTCTAGCTGCAGAGTTCCCAAATCAAGTAAACGACAAGGTGAAGAGTGAAAGAGTGAATGAGCTATCTAAGCTATCGTCTAGGCTTTATTCCAATTTTGAACATCGGAACAAAGGAAGGCTAGAAGAGGTGCTATTTGAAAGCACAATT
>CAZHHY010000171.1:0-3867 GCA_964532375.1 uncultured Muribaculaceae bacterium | reverse complement strand
CTGAACCTCTCCAATATGCCTCTTTTTTAATAAGAACATACACATTCTAGATTGCCCTATTCCACCTCCAATACTTTGAGGAAGTAAACCCGAAAGAAGCATTTTATGAAATTGGAGTTGAGTTTTTTCAAGAGCTTCTTTAACAGTCAATTGATGTATTAAAGATTCTTTGTTTACCCTTACACCCATTGACGAAAGCTCTAGAGCACATTCCAAAACTGGGTGCCAAACAATAATATCTCCATTGAAACCATAATAACCATCTTGGTTGGGAGTGCTCCAATCGTCGTAATCTGGAGCACGGCCATCGTGAGGTTCTCCTTTTGAAAGCTCGTTACCAATTCCAATAATAAAAACTGCACCATATTCTAGAGCAATAGCTCTTTCTCTCTCTTTTGGTGTAAACCCAGGATATAAATCTAATAGCTGCTGGGAGTGGATAAATTTTATTTTTTCGGGTAAAATAGGAGTTATACTAGGGAACTCTTCATAGATTTCTTGTTCTGTAAGCTTCATTGCCTCGTATATGTTGTTAACAGCACTTTTAAGATACTCTATAGTTCTCAAAGATTCACTCATGCACTTTTCCCAATCCCATTGATCTACATATACAGAGTGAATGTTGGTATAATCTTCGTCTGGCCTGAGTGCCCTCATATCTGTTACAATTCCTTTCTCGTTCTCTACACCCAAATCCATTAGCCTAACCCTCTTCCACTTAGCCAAAGAATGAACTACTTGCGCTTGCTGCCCACCCAACGCTTTAATTGGGAAAGAGACTGGGCGCTCTACTCCATTAAGTTCGTCGTTAATGCCAGTTCCATCTAGTACTGCAATTGGAGACGACACTCTCACTAGGTCTAGTTTTTTACATAGGTGGTACGAAAACCTCTCTTTTACAAAAGAGATTGCAGCTTCGGTTTCTAAAATGTGCATGTTAGTCATTGTAAAGTTATTGCTTAGAGTTAATTTTGCTTCTGTGTTTATTTAAGTTCTTAACAGATTTTATGTTGCTTATAGTTTAAAACAAAAAAGCCCCCCAAATATTGGGAGGCCATTTAACATTAATATAATAGATATCTAATGCAATAATCTCCCAGCTCGAATAGAATTATTATTCAAGGTGTTATTAAAAAGATTATTGTTAAGATTTATCATTTATTCTGCTCTTATTGCTCTTATTGCTCTTATTGCTTTTATTGCTCAACTACGAAAGTAAAATTATTATACCTTAAAACCTAATGTTTACAGCAATATATTTACCTACATGTCTAAAGCGAGTTAATTATCTACTTTTATTACAATTAATTATTGCCATTTTTAACAATAACATCATGAACTCCACCTTCTATAATACTAGTAGATGAAACCATTGTAATTCTTGCTTTTGCTTGTAAATCTGGCAGTGTAGTTAAACCACAGCTACACATAGTAGCTTTAATCTTACCAAGGGTTATCTCTAGGTTGTCTTTAAGCTTGCCAGCATAGGGAACATAACTATCTACTCCCTCTTCGAATTTAAGGCTGTTTTTACCACCCATATCGTAACGTTGCCAGTTACGAGCTCTGTTAGAGCCCTCTCCCCAATACTCCTTCACATAGCTGCCACCAACCATCATTTTCCTTGTTGGACTCTCGTCGAAACGAGCAAAATAGCGTCCCATCATTAAAAAATCGGCACCCATTGCAAGAGCAAGGGTCATATGATAATCTTGAACAATGCCTCCGTCTGAACAGATAGGCACGTAAATTCCTGTCTCTTTAAAATAGTCGTTTCTAGCATGTGCAACCTCTATCAAAGCTGTTGCCTGCCCCCTGCCTATTCCTTTCTGTTCACGGGTTATACAGATTGAGCCACCACCAATCCCAACTTTAACAAAGTCGGCACCAGCTTTTGCTAAATAAAGAAAACCCTCTTTGTCTACAACGTTTCCGGCACCTACCTTAACATCGTTGCCATAATGCTCTCTTATAAAGCCTATAGTCTCTGCTTGCCATTCCGAAAAACCATCTGAAGAATCTATACACATTACATCTACTCCAGCTTTTACCAGCGCAGGCACTCTCTCTTTGAAATCTTTAGTGTTAATTCCAGCACCAACCATTAATCTCTTTTTGGAGTCTAAGAGTTCGTTTGGATTCTCTTTGTGGCTATCGTAGTCTTTGCGAAATACAAAATATTTTAGCCTATTTTTTTTATCTATAATAGGCAGAGTATTTAATTTATGATCCCATATAATATCGTTTGCTTCGGTTAATGATACCCCGTCTTGCGCAGTAATTAGCTTTGCAAAGGGGGTCATAAACTCTTTTACTTTTTTATCTAGAGGGTCTACATCTACTCTGTAGTCTCTACTTGTAACAAGGCCAAGCAAAACTCCAGAAGGAGAGCCATTGTCTGTAACTCCAGTTGTAGAGAAGCCTGTCTCTTCTTTTAATTTTAAAATATCTGCCAGCGTGCTATCTGGAGAAATATTAGCTCTGCTCTCTACAAAGCCTGCTTTATACTTCTTAACTTCATGCACCATTTTAACTTGGCTATCTATAGGTTGAGAGCCATAAATAAATGATAACCCACCCTCTTTCGCCAAAGCAATAGCAAGTTTGCTATCCGATACAGACTGCATTATTGCCGATACAAAAGGCACATTCAATGATATAGCTGATTTTTCTCCTTTTTTAAATTTTACCAACGGAGTAGTTAACATTACTCTTTCTGGAGTATGTTCCTTTGTTGTTAACCCTGGTATTATAAGGTATTCGTTAAAGGTTCTTGAGACCTCATTAAAGATATTTGCCATGATATTCTAGTGATAAGTTTTGCAAAAATATCAAAATCCTTTACCAAATCAAAGAACTCCCCCAAAGCTTTCACTAAAACGTTCATTTAAAAGCACTTGGCCAAAAGAGAATTCTCTTCTTAAAGAACTTTCTCAGAGTTTTCGTTAAAGCATTCTTTTAAAGGCACTTAGCCAAAAGAGAATTCTCTTAGTTAAACCAAAAGATGATTGGAAAAATGAAAGTTACAAACAACGCCCACAACCCATATATTGGTAAAAACAGAGCAATGCTATTCTGAACTTTTTCTACTGACTTGCCATCTCTAAATGTGCAGAATAGATAGTAAGTAACCATTATAAGATTAGTCAGTATTAGTAAGTTACTACCTAGTACTGCAAGCCTGTTAGGAGTAATCCCCCATTCGAAAACTCTAAAGACAATTGCAGATAAAGCAATAAGATTTACAACAACAGTAACTGCCGAAAGTAAAAACAAAATACCCGTTTTAACTTTACTACTCAAACTTGGTTTGTTTCCTAGATTTGAATCACTCTGGGCATTGCTACTATGAACATTTAATGTGCTAGAGACATTTGAAGTACTATTGACAATATGTGTACTCTCGGCAATAGAGAAAAATATAAGAGCCATTACTCCTACTAGCAATAGATTAAACACAATAAGGAAATCTCTATCGCTATAAGGGTTTTTCCCGGTATAGAATATAGCACTAAGATAAATAACTAGCAAAATCAAAACCAAAGGGGTAAATATTTTAGCAATTACTGGTGATACATTTTTAACTAATTGTGGGGTTTTTTGAACTAAGTATGTACCCAACACTGGCAAAGCTGCCGCTGCCCAAATTGCTATTTTAGGTAAATAGGTATCTTCTATGTGAATGTTAATCAATTGAAATAGGCCAATTGAAGCAACTGCTGTAATTACTCCTGCTATAGCCAAAACAGTAGTGATTATAATTAAATCTCCATTAAAAGTTAAAAATTCTAACCTTCGTTTTTTATTTGAAATATCGTTCCCAACAAACACAAAACCCAATACAACCCACAAAAACAATGGCAAGTG
>CAZHHY010000170.1:0-3881 GCA_964532375.1 uncultured Muribaculaceae bacterium | reverse complement strand
GCTCTTGCTGCTGCTACTGCAGCTACAGTTACTCTTGATATGATTATTGACGAGAAAAGTAAAGAGCTATTTACAGAGGGCAACCGCTATTGGGATATGATGCGCCTTGGAAGAACTATTGAGTTCAATGACGATTTTATTTCACCGGCAATTCAAATTTCTCATCGTACAAAAACTATAGACACAAAATCTTTCTTTAAGTGTGTTCTACCTATACCACAAGATGAGATTGATGCCAACCCTGCAATAGGAGCTCAACAAAATCCTGGATATTAATTAATATTTAAGAGTGTTTAATATAGGGTCGCCAAATTTGGCGGCCCTTTTTTTGTTGCCATATAGTAGCTTTTTTTATAGCTTCAATTGTTTTATATTTGTAGCTTATTTCTGAAATTTATTATAAATTATTATAAATAATAGCCTTAATGGAGTATTTTCATATAAGTTCAAAGAATAACAGAGTAACAGATGTAAAAGTGTTACTGGAAAAAGAGTGCAAAATTGTACTGTCTCAAGAATCTAAGGAGTTAATAATTAAAAGCAGAGAGTATCTAGATAAAAAGGTAGCGCAAACTACCGAGCCTATTTATGGCATTACTACTGGGTTTGGCTCTTTGTGCAACGTCTCTATAGATCATGCGCAACTCTCTCTTTTACAATCTAATTTGGTAATTTCTCATGCTTGTGGTTTGGGAGAGGAGGTCCCTTGCGATATTGTTAAGCTTATGATGGCTCTTAAGGTAAAATCACTCTCTTATGGTTATTCTGGAGTTAGACTAGAGACTGTAGAGAGATTGGTAGATATGTTTAATAACGGAGTCTATCCAGTAGTTTTCAAACAGGGCTCTTTGGGTGCATCTGGCGATTTAGCCCCGTTGGCTAATATGTCACTTCCTTTAATTGGAGAGGGCGAGGTTAATTATCAAGGGAAAAGAATGCCTGCAAAAGAGGTGAATAAAATATTTGGATGGGAACCACTTACTCTTGCATCTAAAGAGGGTTTGGCCCTATTGAATGGCACTCAATTTATGCTTGCATATAGCATATGGTCTATTCTAAAAGCGCAAAAGCTGTCGCAATTTTCAGATATAATCGCTGCAGTATCTCTAGATGGTTACGATGGTAGAACAGAGCCATTTACAGAAGGAGTTCATAGAGTAAGGCCTCATAGTGGCCAATTTGCAACTGCTGCTAGAATGAGAGAGTTGCTACAAGGCAGCGAGTTAGCCTCTAGAAGAAAGGAACATGTGCAAGACCCATACTCTTTCAGATGTATCCCTCAAGTACATGGGGCATCTAAAGATGCTATTAACTATTGCCTAAATGTTTTTGAAACAGAACTAAATAGTGCTACAGATAACCCAACCATTCTTCCAGACGAAGATCTTATAATATCTGCAGGGAACTTCCATGGACAACCTCTCGCGCTTGCTTTAGATTTTTTGACAATTGCAATGGCAGAACTTGGAAGTATATCGGAGAGAAGAACTTATCAACTAATATCTGGTAAAAGAGGGTTGCCTTCGTTCTTGGTAGCTCACCCAGGGCTCAATTCAGGATTTATGATTCCGCAGTATGCTCAAGCCTCTGTGGTTAGCCAGAACAAGCAATTGGCTACTCCAGCATGTGTAGATACAATAGACTCATCTCAAGGCCAGGAAGACCATGTTAGTATGGGAGCAAATTCTGCAACTAAATGTTACTTAGTGGCAGAGAATTTAGAAAAAATTCTTGCAATTGAGTTAATGAATGCTGCTCAGGCTTTAGATTTTCGCAGACCATTGAAATCTTCTTCTGTTCTTGAAAAATTTATTCTATCTTATAGAGAGCGAGTTCCATTTATTAAAGAAGACCAAGTTATGTATGTTCACATAGATAACTCAATTAAGTTCCTGCAAGAAACAGAGAGTGATCTTTTTTAATAAAAATCTGTTCTCTTTATAGAGGCTTCTTTTTTAAAGTTAAATTGTTTTTCTATTTTAGTTCTATCTTTCGTTTTTGTTATATTATTTTCATTATAGCTATATCTAATATTAATTAATTCTACTAGTATGCCCCGTATAATAATTACTAATATCAAAGAGATTATTCAAACAGAAACCACTCCTATTCTTTTACCCAAAGCTGGGAAAGAGATGAAGGTGTTGGAGAATATCAAAGATGGATTTATTGTTATTAAAGATAATATTATCGAAGATTTTGGTAAAATGAGTGATTTAATTGATGGTAAAGTTAAGATAGGAGGAATTAACAATAAAGAAGAGCAATCTAATACCGATGTGCAAGTTATAGATGCTTCTGGAAAAATGGTAATGCCTGCTTTTTGTGACTCGCATTCCCATTTAGTTTATGCTGGAAGCAGGGAAATGGAGTATTCCGATAAGTTAAGAGGTTTGTCGTATCAAGAGATTGCCTCACGCGGCGGCGGCATTTTAAACTCGGCAAAACTACTGCACCATACTTCAGAAGAGGAGCTATTTAGGCAGAGTGTAGATAGGGCGTGGGAGATAATGGGATTTGGCACAGGTGCGGTAGAAATTAAGAGTGGCTATGGCCTCACTACAGAAGACGAGATAAAGATGCTAAGGGTAGCAAAAAGAATCTCGGAAGAGACTCCGTTAACAGTAAAGAGTACTTTCTTGGGAGCACATGCTGTGCCAGAGCGTTATAAAGATAACAAGATTGAGTATATAAACGAGATTATCAACGAGATGATTCCTGTGATAGCTACCGAAGAACTTGCCGATTATATAGACGTTTTTACCGAAAAAGGCTTCTTCTCGGTAGAAGATACCGATAGAATTTTCAATGCTGGAATGAAGTATGGGCTAAGGGCAAAAATTCATGCTAATCAAATGAGTTGTTCTGGAGCAGTGCAAGTAGCTGTAAAATATAATGCAATATCTGCAGATCATCTAGAGTTTACTGCAGAGCCAGAATTTAGGGCGCTAAAGAATAGTGGGACAATAGCAACACTTTTACCTGGATCTACTTTTTTCCTTGAGATGGACTATGCCCCTGCCAGAGAGATGCTCAACTATGGGCTCCCTATTGCAATAGCAACAAACTACAATCCAGGATCTTCACCTTCGGGAGACATGAAATTTATGATGGCTCTAGCCTCATTAAAAATGAAGCTTTCACCAGAAGAGGTAATAAATGCTGCCACCATAAATGGTGCATTTGCTATGGACCTTGGAGAAACCCATGGCAGTATAGTTAAAGGGAAAGTTGCTAATCTTATTATTACTAAAGAGATACCTTCTTACGAGTATATTCCTTATGCCTTTACAACACCTTTGGTTAATACTCTTATTTTAAACGGAAAGATTATATAAATCTTCTGTTTTGGATAGTTTATAAACTTTTAAATATATTTAACATGAACAGATTTAGCACCCCATTAGGAGAGATTGAAATTAAAATATTTGGTCATGCTTCTCTTCTTATCAAATGGAATGAAAAAAACATTTTTGTAGACCCATATAGTGAAGTTGCCGACTATTCCCTAGAGCCAGAAGCTCATTTGGTGCTTCTTACCCACCATCACTTCGATCATTTAGACCAAGAGGCACTTAAACATATTGTTAATGAGCAAACAGTTTTTGTAGCTACCAAAACTTGTAAAGAGCAGTTACCACAGGCCAATGCAATTGCTCAGGGGGAGTCTTTTAACTATGAGGGAATAGAGATTATAGCTGTTTATGCCTACAATATTCAAAACAAAAACGACCAAGGAGAACCTTTCCACCCTAGAGGAGTAGGGAATGGTTATATACTTAATTTTAAAGGTTATAGACTCTATATTGCTGGAGATACCGAACTCATTCCAGAGATGAAAGAGTTGGGAGAGATAGATCTTGCATTTATGCCTAAAAACC
>CAZHHY010000169.1:2674-3884 GCA_964532375.1 uncultured Muribaculaceae bacterium | reverse complement strand
GATCTCCTTTTGGTGCTTGGGGTTGATTGTTACTGCAAAATGTGCTAAAAAGAGCAAGTAAAAGAGCTATTGAAAATAGATGAGTCATAAAATAAAGTTTAGCCTGTTAATAGTAATTTGTTGTCAAAAAGGTAATTCAAGAGAGCTAATGCAACAAGCTATACTGCAATTATTTTTTTATTTGAATGCTCTAATTGAGTAAATTCTGTAGTTTTAATTAGAGTTACCTCTAAGGGTAAGCTTAAAAACTCTATATTTACAATGTTTTTAAATAATCTTTTATGAGAGACATTCTATACCCATTTTAAAAATAATCTATATGAATTTTAAAACATTATTTACAGCTTCGTTAATTTTAGTGGGTTTGATTGGTTGCAAGTCAAGTAAGCCAATAACTAATCCACGTATTGCAATTGCAGGGCTAGCCATTGAGTGTAGCACCTTTTCTCCAGCAAAAACTAATGTAGATGATTTTCGTGCACGCCGAGGAGAAGAAGTTTTCTCTTATTATCCTTTTTTACATGAAGACTCTACCACAAGGCAAAGGGCTCAGTATTTTCCTGCATTGAGGGGTCATGCAATTCCCGGTGGAATTGTTACTCGCGAAGCTTACGACACTCTTATGTCTGAGATGTTAGATTTGTTAAAAGAGAATCTACCCTACGATGGTGTTTTCTTTGACATACATGGTGCTATGAGTGTGGTGGGCATTGACGATCCAGAAGGAGATATGATACGGCGCGTTAGAGAAGTTGTTGGGCCAGAAACTATTATCTCTACCTCTATGGATTTACACGGGAATGTCTCTTGGGAATTGGCACACCAGTCCGATATGATTACTTGCTATAGGCTTGCGCCTCACGAAGATGCTATTGAGTCTAAAAAACGGGCTTTGGTAAATCTTCTAGATAGGTTAGCATCTGGCAAAGGGCGGCCAGCCTATAAGGCGTGGATTCCTATACCAATTTTACTCCCAGGTGAAAAAACAAGCACTCGCATTGAACCAGCAAAAAGCCTTTATGCACAAGTTGATCTGCTCACAAAGCAAGAAGGTGTATTAGATGCTGCAATTTGGGTAGGATATGCATGGGCCGATGAGCCTCGCAATAAAGCAGTGGTAATGGTTACGGGAGATAACGAGCAAGAGGTAAAACGTGGAGCAGAACAGTTGGCGCAATCTTTCTGGGACGTTCGCAAACAGTTCGAATTT
>CAZHHY010000169.1:0-2664 GCA_964532375.1 uncultured Muribaculaceae bacterium | reverse complement strand
GTAGCACCCGTGGCTCCACTAGATGAATGCTTAGCAATGGCAATCAAGAGTAAAGATAAGCCATTTATTATAAGCGATATGGGAGATAATCCTACTGCTGGTGGTGCAGGCGATGTTACTTGGACACTAAAGCAGATTCTAGAAAATTCTGCTTTTAAAAAGGGAGGCCCATCTTTAATTTACGCTTCACTTCCTGGCCCTAAATTCGTTGAAAAGGCAATTGAAGTAGGCGTTGGTGGAAAGATAGAAGAGTTTGCCGGGGCAGATATTGACAATAGATATGAAGGCCCAATAATGCTTAAAGGAGTTGTTGAGGCTATTCGCCAAGGTGATAAAGATGCTCAGACCGAGGTGGTGGTTAGTGTTGGTAGCGTTAAAGTAATTGTTACTGGCAAAAGAAAGCCATATCACTACCTTGCAGATTTTATAAACTTAGGGTTAGACCCACGCAAGGCCGATATCTTAGTTGTGAAAATTGGCTATTTGGTGCCAGAGTTATACGATATACGTGGTGGGTGGATTATGGCACAAACACCAGGTGGTGTAGACCAAGACTTGCATAGATTGCCATACAAAAGAATAGATAGGCCAATGTATCCACTAGATGAAGATATGGCACAGCCAAATTTATCTGCTCGTTTTGTGCCACTTTCACATAAACCAGCTAGGTAGTATAGTTTTAGTCTATTAACAGTTCCAAAACAATTAGAGTTATTTAATTATTGCATCTACAACAATAGGTCTATGGTCAGACGCCATGCTTTCTGGGATAACATTGCTGTAGAGAACTTTATAGCTAAAGCTTTCGCTGTTTTTACCGAATATATAATCTATACATACTTTGGGCTCATTGGAAGGGAATGTAGCAATAGAGTCATTAGAGAGGGTAGTGAAGTGCTTGTTTAACAATTCAATAGTTTGTGATTGTGGTTCGGCATTAAAATCGCCAGCCACAAACATTGGCTTATTTACCAGCATAGCTTCTCTATTTAGGATTTGTGCCGAGGCTATTCTGTCTTCTTCTGTTAGTGAAAAATGGGTACTAGCAGCCACAAAATTTTCGAACTCCACAATAAGCAACACTCTAGACTCTTCTCTGCCTGGTAGAGCAATCTTCTTTATAGAGAGAGGCTTCTCTGTAGAGAGCATCCCAACTCCATATCTACCCCCAGAGTAGTCTAACGCACCAGCAAAAACTGCATACATCCCTGTTAATTTGCCCAACTCCTCTATTTGATTTATACTCCCAGTCCTAACTGTAACACTATCTAACTCTTGTAGAGCCACCACAAAAGGGATGTTCCTATTTAGCGGCTTTTCACCATTAATAGATTTGTCACTATCAAAAGGCTTTTGATTATTAATAATGCTGGCAGTTCGGTCTAAATCATTCACTTGGTCCATTCCCTTGCCAACTCTAATGTTGTAACTCATAATGCGCACTTTGCCCGCATCGTTTACGTTTTGTGCCTGCGCCAGCATTGAGCACATAAATAGCACTGTCAAAAATATTCTCATAGCATCAAAGGTAAAAAATCTCTCTAAAGTGGCCAATAACCACGGCCATGAAATTTGGTTATTAGTGATATTATCTCTAATTTAGATAAGTTATAAAAGATTGATTTATGAACAGAAGGCCTGCAGTTGCTGGAACATTTTACCCTGCAACTCAAAATGAACTTAAAGTTGAATTAGAGGCATTATTTGCAAATGCATTGCCAAAAAAACTAAATAATGTTGGAGCAATTATTTCACCTCATGCTGGGTATCTATTCTCTGGTGGGGTTGCTGCCAGTGCATTTAACCAAATAGATCGCGAAAAAGAGTATGAGCGAGTATTTATTATAGCCTCTTCTCACCGGAGTTCATTCCCCGGAGCATCAATTTATTGCGACGGCAATTTTGAGATGCCATATGGCCAAGAACCTGTAGATACTCAACTTGGCGCGTTTTTATGCAGTCAAAACCCTTCTCTGTTTAGTTCAAACCCAGTGCATCACTCCAAAGAGCACAGCATTGAGGTACAGCTGCCGTTCATTAACTTTATTCTTAAGCCCACGTACAAAGTTGTTCCCATATTGATGGGCAATGTTACCCCACAAGATTGCCAGAGTATTGCGCAAGCTTTAGAGCCTTATTACAATAGTGAAAACCTTTTTATAATTAGTAGTGACTTTTCTCATTATCCTAATTATGAACAGGCTAGATCTATAGATGAAGCAACTATGCAGGCTATTGTAAGTAACAATCCAGTGAATTTGCTTAATGTTATTGACCAGAATGCTAGCAAGAGAGTTAAGAATTTACAAACCTCTTTGTGTGGGTGGAGCGCTGTGCTAGTGCTACAATATTTAACTCAGCATAATTTATTCAGTAGCTATCACTCCCTAGAATATAAAAATTCTGGAGACAACGCCCTTTATGGCGAGATGGATAGTGTGGTAGGTTATTGGGCAATTGCAGTTACAAGAGATAGCGAAGTTTTACATTGGATTGCCCGCCATGCTATTGAAAAAGCGATTACCGAAGAAAATCCTATTCATTCAAATGAGAAGGATTCAAGTAAGTTAAAGGCCCAAGTATTAAGGGAACTGGGAGTAGGAAAAATGCCCGATTTGTTTCTGCAAAAATGCGGAGTTTTTGTAACTCTCAAAAAAAGAGGCA
>CAZHHY010000168.1:0-3893 GCA_964532375.1 uncultured Muribaculaceae bacterium | reverse complement strand
GTAGAGTAATGATAACAGGTAAAGAGAATAATGCAGATTCTAGCCATCAAGATTTTACACAAATAGAAAAAGGTAATATTGTTACAGCAGAGGGGTTTGGATTTTTAAATAATGTAGTTGTAGACCAGCATTTTGTATACCGGAAAAGACATAATAGGCTTTTTTCTGTTTTACTAGATAATCCCGGTTATAGAGGTATTGGTATAGATGAATCTACAGCAATTATAGTGAAGCCAAATAATACGTTTGAAGTTGTTGGAGAGAGTAGCGTGTTGGTTTTTGAGCCAGTGAATTTACTCTCTACAAAAGAGGCTTCGCCTGTTTTTACAATAAGAATACTCTCTTCGGGAGACTCTTACCAACTTTAATTTGCAATCTATAGCTTGCATTGATAATTAGTAACCTGTATTTGCAACCCTTTAATGGGCAGTTTTTAAAATTAAAATTTTATTTATGAATCCATTAACAATTCATATCCTATACGTTTTTCTTCTCTTGTTTGCAGGTTGTTCCAAGGCAGATGGGAACGAGAATAATGGAAAAGAACCAGAGAAGCCGGTAGAGAGTGGCCTACCCTCTATCTACATTACTGGAAGCAATAAAGATGTTAAAACAAATCACAAATCTGGTTTTGTACTGGCAGGAGGCGGTACAGATGTAGACGAGGCAATGCGCTGGATGTTGGTTAATGCAAACGGTGGCGATATAGTGGTTCTTAGAACAACTGGTACAGACGGGTATAATACTTACTTACACTCTTCGTTGGGTGTAACTGTGAACTCGGTGAGGTCTTTAGTTATAGACACTAGAGAGAAGGCAAATAAAGACAGTGTGTTCAATATGATTCGTAATGCCGAGGCGCTCTTTATTGCAGGTGGAGACCAATCTACCTATTTGGCCTTATGGGAGAATACAAAAGTGCACGAAGCGATTAAATATCTATTAGATACTAAAAAAGTTACTATTGGTGGTACTAGTGCAGGAATGGCAATCTTGAGTGAATTTTCATATACTGGCGAGAACGGCTCGGCCACATCTATAGAGGCACTTGGCAACCCCTATAACCAGAGGACGACTATAGCGAAAAGCTTTATAAAAGTTCCTCTGTTGGTAGGTTATATAACCGACACTCACTTTTCTCAAAGAGATAGGTTTGGACGGCTGGTTACCTTTATGGCCAGAATAGTGAAGGATTACAAAATCTCTCCCAAAGCTATTGCTTGTGACGAACGTTCTGCAGTTTGCATAGAGAGCAATGGCACTGCAATTGTTTATGGGCAAACTGCATTTTTCATTGAAGCTTTAGACACCAGTACTTTGGTTTGCGAAACTGCCAAACCACTCACTTGGACACACCCCATTGGCGCCCTACGTTACACCAAACTTAGAGGTAACACAGCCGGCACCTCGCAATTTAACCTAAATTCCTGGGCCAGCAACACCTCCACTCCCTGGACACACCTCAACATCCTAAACGCCACCATCACAGAACTCTAGGCGCGCTCCCCGCCCCGCGCTTCGCTTTCCCAAAGCTATCACGAATTTGCTCTTAAACAAGGAGTTAGCCAAAAGAGAATTTGATTTTTAAACACCTAAGACAAACTAATTAATATTTGAAAAATGCTTAAAAAGATACCGCACACCTTTGTAATCATTACAATAATAATTCTGTTTTGTGCAGTGCTCACGTGGATTGTCCCAGCAGGCAAATTCAGTTATGAAACAGTTGTAATTGATGGAGTTCAAAGAGAAATTGTAGTAGAGAATTCTTATCATACAGTGGCCTCTTCGCCTCAAAGTTGGCAGGTGTTTAGCTCCTTTATGAGCGGCTTTCATAAGCAGGGAGCCATTATTGCATTTATACTAATAATTGGTGGTGCTTTTTATATTCTAAACAGCAGCAGGTCTATAGATATTGGCATTAACTCCTTTTTAAGGCACGTTAAGAGTTTAGAGAGAAACCGACTTGTTAAGTACTTGGGAGTCAATAATATTGTGATTGTGCTTGTAATGATTCTTTTTAGCTCATTTGGTGCCATTTTTGGAATGAGCGAACAATCTTTAGCCTTTGTGGCCATTGTTATCCCACTTGCAATCTCTATGGGTTACGACTCAATTACTGGCTTTTGTATGGTTTACGGGGCTGCCCATATTGGTTTTTCGGGCGCAATCCTCAACCCTTTTACAATAGGAATTGCACAAAGCATTGCCGGCCTTCAAATGTTTTCGGGCATCGAATATCGCTTCGTTTGCTGGATTCTTCTTACCGTGATTTTCATTGCTGTTGTTTTGGTTTATGCCTCCAGAGTAAAAAAGGACCCCACTAAATCTATAATGTATAGTGCCGATGAATATTGGAGGCACAGGGTTGCCGAGGGTGAAAATTTTGCCGAGAGCTCACACATTAAAGGAGCTCGGTCTACTAATAAAGGAGCTCGGTCTACTAATAAAGGAGCGTGGTCTACTAACAAAGGTGCGTGGGTAATGTACTTGGCTACTGGCGCAGCGCTTGTGCTCTATTCAATTGCGTTCCCACAAACTAAAATTGACGTTGGTCTTAGTGGTTTTACCGCTCCTTTCGTTCCAATCATTACAGCATTCTATCTTTTAACTGGCTTTATTGGGGCAAGAAAATCTCATCAATACTTTATTGTAAACCTATTTATGTATACCATTATATTTTTAATACTAGGCGTATTAGGATATAAATGGTATCTAACAGAAATCTCGGCACTCTTCCTTGCTATGGGCGTAATATCTGGCTTTGCGGCGGGGTATGGCTCAAATAGAATTGTGAATGAGTTTATTGAGGGGTGTAAAGGAATGCTCACTCCGGCGCTTATTGTTGGCCTGGCTGGTGGGATTATTTTTATTCTGAACGATGGAAATATTATTGATACTATGCTAAATAGCATGGCAGTTGGCATGGCTCAAACTGGTAAAATTGTTTCGCTTGGGTCTATGTATGCAATTCAAACTGTGCTTAATATTTTCATACCATCGGCCAGTGCAAAAGCAGCCATTACAATGCCAATAATGGCCCCCTTCTCAGATGTAATTGGCATTTCACGACAAGCTACCATAATGGCCTACCAATTTGGCGACGGCTTCACTAACATGATAACTCCAACATCTGCCGTTTTAATTGGTGCCCTAGGCATTGCCCGCATCCCCTACGAAGTTTGGGTAAAATGGTTCTACAAATTTCTCATTCTCTTTATCCTACTAGGCTTTGTGCTCTTACTCCCCACAGTTTACATGCAACTTAACGGCTTTTAAGCTAGTATATAACGTATGTCTCTAGATGTTTTGTATGTAGGCGTTCAAGTTAGTATCACGGCCAATACCCAATTTTTGTCTCAAACGCTGGCGAGCTTTTTTAAGAGCTTCCTCGGACTGAAAAGTAATACTAGCAATATCTTTACTACTCATATTAAGTTTAAGGAATGCACAAAGTTTTCTCTCATTTGCAGTCAAATCTGGAAATTTGTTGTTAATATTCTCGTAAAAAGAATTGTGTACATTCTGAAACAGCAATTCAAACTCATTCCAGCTAGAACTGCGCGAATTTTTTTTGAAACTCGCAATAATATCTAGCATTAACCACCTATTTTCGGGAGTAGTACTCTCCAAAATAGCTTCTAACTTTTTAACAGTTTCGGTATCACGTTCGGCATTTTTACTAAGCTTTAATGAATTTAATGCAAGTGATTTTTGATGCTGCTCAAGTTCTAAATTAATACGTTCAATCTCTTTTTCAAGTAAATTTTTCTTTTCTTGCTCTAGCTTGTTAATGGCTATATTGGCACTATTTTTAAAGCGATAAAGGCGGTTTATATATAATGCCAAAAGCGAAACCAAAATAACAGAAATTGCAAGAATTATTATAATAA
>CAZHHY010000167.1:0-3928 GCA_964532375.1 uncultured Muribaculaceae bacterium | reverse complement strand
TTACTCTACTAACAGCTTCATCAAAAGAGTAATCTGTTACTTTTCCAATATAATACTTCATAATAATTTTTTTTTTTATAATTTTCTCACTTATTGATTAAACATATAACAAACAATGTGGTCTAAGTGTTGAGAAAATGCTTAAAATATTACAAAAAATAGAGTTTTAGCTAATATTTTTTAGGGTATTCTCTTTGAAGATTGTATTAAAGTAAGTAATCCAAACAAACCAACATGAACAAACTATTTCTATATCTATCTATTTTATTAATTTCTCTCTCGTCTTACACAAAATCTAGCGCGCAACGTATAGAGCAACCTGTAGTTTGGAAGAGTTCTGTAGTTAAGCTTCAAGATAATCTCTATCAAATTCAAATAACTGGTACATTAGACGAAAACCGCCCAGAGTGGCATCTTTACGATCTTGGTCCATATGAGAACGGCCCCACTCCCACCACACTAACAATAGAGAGTAATCAAAAAGGATTTGAATTAATTGGTAAGCCCGAACTGCTCACAAAGTCAATTAAGCAATTCGACGAAATGTTTGGTATGACCATTGGTATATGCGAAGAAAAACTAACAGTTGCTCAAAAGGTTCGTATTACCGCTACCGATTCAATCTCTTTACTAGCTATTATTGAATGGCAGGCTTGCGACGATCAATCATGTTTGCCCCCAACCGATAAAGAGTTTACAATAAAACTACCAGGTGCAAAAGTCGCCTCTAAAACTGCAGCCAATTCTACAGCCGGCACACCCCCGGAAAAAAGTGCTCAAACTAATAACAGCTCGGCAGCAAGTACAGCTACCTCAGAAAGAGCAGCAGTAGCTTCTGCAGTAACTAAAACTTCTGCAGCAACTAAAACAACAGAGGCCGATAATGCAGTAGCTGCATGTGATAATGATTCACAAACAGAAAGAGCAGTTGCCGGTGCCGGCCAAGCAGCATCTTTGCAATACTCAGATGAAACACCACAAGCTAACGCTATTTCCGGCACTGTAATAAACTCAGCTTCTTCTCAGGAAAGCTCTAGTAAATCTATTTGGGGAGTAATTATTGAGGCTATTATCTGGGGCTTTGTAGCTCTTCTTACCCCTTGCGTTTTTCCTATGGTTCCTATGACTGTCTCTTTCTTTTTAAAACAGAGCCAGAACAGCCAAGAGGCACAAGAGAAAGATGCTGCAAACGGCATATATAACTCTAAAAAATCAAATTCAAAAGGTAGAATAATGGCTAGCTTTTTTGGGCTCTCTATTATTTCTTTATATACCTTACCTATAGCCGCCATAATAGTTATTACCTATTTTGCAGGAGGCGAAGCAGTTACTGCCGATATGTTTAACTGGCTTGCAACTCACTGGATACCTAACGTTCTGTTCTTTTTAATCTTTATGATTTTTGCCATCTCTTTCTTTGGCGCATTCGAGATAGTTCTCCCAAGCTGGATGGTAAATAAGAGTGATGCAAAATCTGATAAAGGTGGCTATGCAGGAGTTTTCTTCATGGCCCTTACTTTGGTTTTGGTCTCTTTCTCTTGTACAGGGCCAATTGTAGGTACTATCTTAATCAAATCTACCCAAGGAGAAATTTGGGAACCTATTATAACCATGTTTGCCTTCTCGGCAGCCTTTGCACTCCCTTTTACAGTATTTGCTTTTGCACCCTCTTTACTGAAAGATCTTCCAAAATCTGGCGGTTGGCTCAATAGCGTTAAGGTTGTGCTTGGTTTTATTGAGGTAGCCTTAGGTTTCAAATTCCTAAGCGTGGCAGACCAAGTTTACCATTGGGGCCTTCTAGATCGCGAGATTTACCTTGCTATTTGGATTGTAGTGTTTACACTTATGGGTCTTTACCTACTTGGCAAACTGCGTTTTGCACACGATTCACCAAGCCAACACATTACCGTTAAACGCCTCTTTATGGCAATAGCTACTTTTGTATTTGTGGTTTACATGATTCCTGGAATGTGGGGAGCACCTCTTAAAGGATTATCTGGTTACTTGCCTCCAATTAGCAGCCAAGACTTTAAATCGGCTCAGTTAGGCGATATTCAAACAATTAATGTAGGTGGCAACGGCCAAGGCGGGGGCTCATATGGTATTGGCAATAATAATTCTGCATACGGCAATGACGAAAATAACGGCGGCGTGAGCAATTCGGCAGGCACTAAAGGCTCTTTAAGAGCTCAAGGTATTGTACCTAAATATAGCGACTTCTTGCATTTGGCTCATGGGCTAGAGGGTTTCTTTGAGTATGACGAGGCGCTTGCATATGCAAAAAAAGTTGGAATGCCGCTATTCGTAGACTTTACCGGCCATGGCTGTGTAAACTGTCGTGAGATGGAAGCTCGAGTATGGAGCGACCCTAGGGTTTTAAAGATACTCCGCGAAGATTATATTATTTTGGCTCTTTATGCCGATGATAAAAAAACGGTAGATGAAAGCGAGTGGGTTACTACCGAGAGTGGCCGAGTTCTTAAATCCATTGGTAAGATTAACTCCGAGATTGCAATGAGAAAATACAATGTTAATGCCCAGCCCTACTATGCAATTATAGACCCTGCAACCGAAAAGCATATGACAGACCCTAGAGGTTATAACCTAGATGTAAACTTGTTTATAGAGTTCTTGCAAAAAGGAAAAGAGGGGTACAAAAACAGAAAATAAAATCAAAAAAAAGAAAATCAAAAAAGAAAATAATATCAATAATAGATAATATTTATAAAAAAGTTAAGTTAATAAGTGTGTTGTGTTCCCCAACAAAGTAAATTAGTAAATAGGTTAGTAGTGATGTTGGGTAGAAGAGCCGGAGGTGTCCGGCTCTTTTTTATTTATGGAGTAACTAGCATCATATTATGGAGTAACTACCATCACAACAGGGTTAGACTCCTCTGTGAGCTTAGCTGCTACCTCTTTCATCTTTTGAGATTTACTCTCTCTTGCAGCATCTATAAAATCAATTGCGCTTATTACGCTCACCATCTTTCCGTCACGTGAAATGTGTTGTGGCCAAAAAGAGATGCCTCCATCAATATCGTTTACCAAACTATTAATTAAAACTGTGGTTTGGTTAGTCTCTTTATTAAACAGAACTCTTGCAAGAAACTCTTTATTAAGTGCAGGTTTATATTTATCTAAATTAAAAGTCATAAAGAGATGTTTATTAGACTCCCGTGTAAACGAAGCAACAAACTTAATAAGAGGGCTACCATATTCATCTTTTTCATTAATAAATTTACCCATATCAACTACATATCTAACATCAGCAATAGTGCTATTAGGTTTAAAGCTAAATATAGTATCCTTGCTTCCGTTTACTATCATTAATAGATCTTTATATCTATATAGAGAGGAGAAAGAAGACCCTTTAGATACGTGCATTACCACTCCCCCTTTAGTTACAGTACCTCCCAATTTTTCAGTGTAGTCGTCTTTGTTGTAACCATCAGGAAAATCGCCCATAACAGTACCACTACTATCCAAGAAAATTAAATCATGCTTGTTAGTTAAACGTTTTCCAATAGCAGCTATATAGATATCACCAAGTTTTTTAATAAAGGTTATATCAAAGTTTTTATCTGAAGCTCCTTCTACATTAATTTCTTTAATAGAGCCATCTGGGTGGTACTCAATAAGCTTTTTACTCATATCATAAATCATCTCTACTCCAGTTTGGTAATCATAATCAAAGGAGAATCCATCAAGCCCCACATACTCACCAAAAGCTCTCCCCCTTTTGCCAACACTACCAAGATACTCACCAGAAAGAGAAAAACGGCTAAGTTTCTGAGTTCCTCCTCCTTCTGGTAGATAGATAATATCATTCTCTAATACAATATGCATAGCTTTTCCTACCAAAGATTCCTCAGAGGTCTCAAGCGGAATATAATCTACTGCAGAAGCCACCTCACTCAAGTTAACCACC
>CAZHHY010000166.1:0-3936 GCA_964532375.1 uncultured Muribaculaceae bacterium | reverse complement strand
GCGTTGCTGTAGCAATAGGTTCAATTGCTTCTACACTTAATAAGTTTGCTTCAGACGCAATAATGTACATGTGTGGCAATTTTGCGTTTATCTCTTTCCCAGATGAACTAACTACTGGTTCTAGTATTATGCCTCACAAAAAAAATCCCGATGTATGGGAAATTATTCGTGGTAGGTGTAATATGATAGAGAGTGTTGCAAATGAAATTTCTTTGTTAACTCGTAACCTAGCTCACGGTTATCATAGAGATTTTCAACTATTAAAAGAGATACTTTTCCCAGCTCTAGATTCTATTCACTCTGTAATTGAGATGACCCTTTTTATGCTAGAGCACATTAAGGTAAATCACTCTATATTAGACGATAAAAAATATGAATACCTCTTTACTGTAGAGGAAGTAAACCGCAGAGTGCTACAGGGAGTTCCATTTAGAGATGCCTATAAGGAGGTATGCAGAGAGGTTGCTTCAGGAGCTTTTAAGGCTCAAAAAAATGTTGCCCACACTCATATTGGGAGTATAGGCAACTTATCTAATTTTGAAATAAAAATAAAAATGAAAGAAGCTCTTAAGCTTTAAAATCCAAATGAAAACTGATAATTACCGAAAAGCAGTAATGCAATTATTAGTGTTACTATAATATTAAAGAGTTGAGCTATAAGGAATGTATATGTATAGCGGCTATTCTCTTTACCAAACACTTTTCTGAAATCTGTTTCTAATCCTATTGCCACAAATGCTACCGAGAAAAGAGTTTCTCTAAGAGCTTTTGCAGGAGCACCCAATGCTTTTGCAGTTGCTGGTTCTAGGAAAAAGCTAAATACTACAGAGGCAAGGATAAAGCCAATCACAAATTTTGGAAACCTATCCCAAAGTACTCTTGCAGATGGTCTTATAGACTCATTTGTCCCTTTCAAAGACCAGAATATAGATATTGCAAAAGCTGCTACCCCTAGTAAGGCATTTTGAGACGATTTTATAATTACACTTTGCGACTCTGCAATATCTCCCAGAAATTTTCCAGATGCCACAACAGCTCCTGTTGTATCAATTGTGCCACCAAGCCAGGCGCCTGCCACCTCTTGTGATAGACCTATCAAATTGGAGAGATATGGCATTATATACATCATAGGAACAGCAACAACTAATACTAGAGATACTACAAACGATAGCTTTTTAGGGTCGCCCTTCATTGCTCCACTAGCAGCAATTGCTGCCGATACGCCACAAATAGAAACCGCTGTTGATAGCAAAACGCCCATCTCTTTATCTACCCCCATTTTTCTAGCTAGCCAAAAAGTGAAATTCCAAACAGCTAATATTACTATTATTGCCTGAATCATACCATATGCCCCGGCTTTCATTATCTCTCCGAATATTATGGATGTGCCTAGTAGAACTAAGCCGGCTTTAATAAAAAACTCACTTCTTACTGCAGGCTCTAGCCACTTTGGCAATCCAAAAACGTTCCTAATTATAAGGCCAATTGCTACTGAGAAAAAGACAGCTTCGAATCCAGTGCTTTTTATAAAACTGATATTTGCCATATATTGTCCTAAGAATGAGATCCCATAAATAAATAGGAACGAGGTAGGAAACCATTTCATTTTTACATCTAAAATGGTGAGTCCTATTGCACTTAGGGCGGCAATAACAATGAATTTTGTAAATTCAAAAGGTACTTTTGCAAACCATGCTGGGTATGCATCACCAAAATCAAATTTTACTTTTCCAAGTGAGGGTATAATAATTACAAGCAGAATAAGGATTCCTCCTATTATGGTGGCAATCCAATCTTCGTTTTTAAATTGTGATAGAAATTTTTTCATCTCTTTAGTTTTAGGTTTCTATTTCTTAGATGCAAATATAGGCTTATTTGATAAATAGTAAAACGTTTTACTATTATTTTTATAATAAAAATCCGAATCAGTTCTTTCACTTGATTTTACTGCTTCGGATTTTATTTATACAACTCATTTCAGACTGTTATAGTACTTCTCTTTTGGGAATATATTAGTTCTATAACTTAGGACTATATTGATCTATAATGTGAGCCTATATCCGGCACTCTCTTTTACTGCTTTTTTCCACAAATAGTTATATCCTGGAAAATCTGGTGCTGGTGGAATTGTAGTACAGTGGCCGTTATTCATAAAAGTGCCATCTGGGTTTTGTTTTTTTGTGTTGCCGTCTATGTATTTTACAAGCAGATATTCGTCTAGTTTTTTCCATTTTTCGAAAAGAGCATTGGCAGTGTTTACCGAATAATTAGTAAGAAATTCTCCAACAAATTGAGGACTTTCTTGTACTATTATAGATGCTGTTTTATCAATTGCTTTGGTCTCGGCAATCTTTGCATTTTCGTGCTTATCTATTTCGCTCCTTACCTCCAATCCAATTTGATCATATCTTAGGTATGCAAATTGGGCAATTCTGTTTGTTAGCCAAAACATAGAAGATGGTGAGTACTCTAGCATAGAGCCATTACCTAATGCATAGTGGCTAGAGATTGCTGTAGAAGAGGTATATATAGGAGTCAGTGGAGAGGTCCCAGCATCGTCTACTGCAAACCAGAATATTCCACCAACTTCTTTTGGCATAAATGAACGGCTTTGCCCTACAAACCAGAACCCTGTTTGCTGAGTTGCAATGGCTCTTTCGTTAAGATAGGTTTTTCCATCTACTTCAAAGTCCATTGGCCTCCACCTGTATGGAAGAGTATTTCCTCCTGCTCCAATATCCTTAGTCATATCCATGGCTGTTCCTTCATAATGATCTCTCATCATATCGGCCACCTCTTTTACAGATAATTTCTGTTTCGCTTTAACATAAAGTGGCATCCTACTTTGGGTATTATCTCCCATCGCATATTTGAGATATGGCTGCATATCTTCTGCGGCATATCTATTGAAGAAGCTCCATACCCTAGCATCGCAGCCTCTTATTGTAGAGTTATCGGCAGGGCCATAGGTATGAGCAAAACTAAATTCGCTATCTTTTCCTTTGAACAAGCCTAGATCTCTAGCGTGGCTGATTACATCTTTTGCATAGAGGCAATTCTCCGGATCATTTAGTGGGAATTGAGTAATCCTAGCCTGGTTTGCGTGTGCCGAGATTGTGCCTTCGGGTAGTTTTATGGCAACCCATACCATCCCTTTGTTTACGTTTTTACCATTAACTATTTTAGGTGCCTTACCTATCATTTCTAAAAACCAAACCTCATTGGGATCGGCAATTGAAATAGATTCACCAGAAGAAGCATAGCCATATTCGTTCGCAAGATTAGTAATAACCTCAATTGCCTCTCTAGCTGTTTTAGCTCTTTGCAAAGCTAAATAGATAAGAGAGCCATAATCTAATATCCCTTGTGGGTCTAATTGGCTTTTTAAACCACCCCATGTAGATTCTCCTATAATAATTTGATGTTCATTCATATTGCCTATTACTGAATAGGTCTTTTCTACTTGCGGAATCTCTCCCAAGTAGCGATCTTTTCCCCATTCGTAAATTTTTACCATACTCCCCTTAGGGTATGTTGCAGCAGGATAGTAGACCAATGTCCCATATCTAGTGTGAGAGTCGGCAGAGTAACTAACCATAGTAGACCCATCTGCCGAGGCTCCTTTTGTTATAAGTAGGTTTGTACACGATTCCGACTTTAATGTAGAAAGCATTATTGCTAAAATTGATGCAAATAGTTTTAATTTCATATTTACTTTTTTTAATTTTTTTCTTTTCCGGATACCTGTTTTTCTAATTTTTTATCTAATCTTGATTGTTTTATCTAGTTTTTAGTTCTCCTAAAACAATTTGCTAAGATAGACAAATAGCCTGTTTTTTGTAATGTTCTATAGACATTTTCAAAATCTTCCCACAAAAATTTGTTGTTTTCAGAAATGTAGCTATCTTTGCATCCCGTTTGATGAAAAACGGATAG
>CAZHHY010000165.1:0-3942 GCA_964532375.1 uncultured Muribaculaceae bacterium | reverse complement strand
CCCGCTTTGGCAACGTACTAGGCTCCAACGGCTCTGTAGTCCCACTCTTCAAACGCCAAATAGAAGCCGGCGGCCCAGTAACAATAACCCCACGCAACATAACCCGCTTCTTTATGACCATACCAGAAGCCTGCTCGCTAGTATTAGAGGCAGGCTGCACAGGACATGGCGGAGAAATTTATATCTTTGACATGGGAGAAGAGGTAAAAATATACGACCTTGCAGAAAAGATGATAAAACTAAGCGGCAAAACCCCAGGGAAAGACATACACATAGTAGAAACAGGCCTACGCAAAGGAGAAAAGCTCTACGAAGAACTCATGGCAAAAGAAGAAGAGACACTCCCAACCTATCACCAAAAAATTAGAATAGGCAAAGTGCGCACCTACCCATACCAAGAGATATACCCACCAATAGAAAAACTCATAGAAACAGCACTAAAGTACAACCACACAAACCAAGTAGTACTACAACTAAAACAACTAATACCAGAATTCAAAAGCCAAAATAGCGATTACGAAGCCATAGACAGAGAGATAGAAAAAGAGATTAACCGCAAAATAATATATAGCCAAGATCTAACACCCACAGAATTTACAACAGAAAAAATAGCACAAAGAGCATTCAACAAATAACATTCGCAAAACAACCCCATGAACAAAATAATTCAAAAACTAACAATAGCAGCAGCACTCACGCTACTGCTTTTCTCTTGCGGCAGCCCAACTAAAATTCCCTATTTAAAGAGTGCCGAGACTATGAACATCTATGAGTTAGAGCAGTTTGCAAAAATATACGAAGCTAAAATAATGGCCAAAGATGTATTAACTATATCTGTGAACACCACAGTACCAGAAGCAGGCGCCCCATTTAACCTAGGCTCCAACGCAGGAAGCATGATGGCAGTACCAGGAGGTGTATCTAACTACAGCATGCAAGGCGCTAAGTTACAAACCTATATAGTAGATAAAGAAGGCAATATAAACTTCCCAATAGTAGGCAAAATAAACCTACTAGGGCTCACAAGAGTAGAGGCACAAGAGTTTATCAAAAACCAAATTCACCCAGCATATATTACAGAAGTACCAATAATAAACGTAAGGTTCGACAACTATAAAATTTCTGTACTTGGAGAAGTAGCACGCCCAGGCCAATATACAGTAGCTAACGAACAATGCACAATAATGGACGCACTTGCAATGGCAGGAGATTTAACCATCTTTGGCAAAAGAGAGAACATAATGCTCATAAGAGAAGATAACAACGGCCGCAAATCTATAACCCGCATAGATCTCCAAAACCCCCACCAAGTACTAGACCCAAACATCTACTACCTACAACAGAACGATGTTCTATATGTAGAGCCAAACAAAGCACAAGCAAAAAGCTCTGGTATTGGCCGTAGCGAGACCTACGCAATATCTATAATCTCTACCCTAATATCTGTAACCACCCTATTAGTAACAATATTCCGCTAACTTATGAAAGAGCTAGATACTTTAAACCACCAATACTTAACGACAGATTCATCAGAAATTGATATTCGCCAACTAGTATACATATTCCTATCTAAATGGTACCTATTTGCAATCTCTCTATTTGTACTGCTAGCAATAGGCTATTTCTACCTAAGAACACAACCACCAATCTATGAAACAAAAGCTAGCATACTCATAAAGACAGACCAGAACGCACCAGAAGAGATGTTCTTGTTACAAGATCTAGGTATGAACTTTGCCGGCAAAAACAATATAGATAACGAAATAGGCATTTTTAAATCTCCAGATTTGGTTGCTCGCATTATAACCTCTCTTGAACTATACACAACTTACCGCAGAGAAACCCGCTTTGGTCTATTTGCTCCAGAACTATATAAAAACAGCCCACTCTATGTAAGGATGGAAAATATAGAACCAGAGAACATACCAGGCACAATAGAGTTTATATTCAACCAAAGCAAAACCGGCTTTAAAGTAAATGCAACCTACTTTTTAGAAGGAATAGAAAAAACAAAACAACTCACAATAGACACTCTACCAGGCTTTATAGAGCTAGAGATAGGTAAATTCTATGTAGACAAACAAAACGGAGAGTTTGGCACAGAGCCACTAAATGTTACTGTATCAAACGCAATGAGAGTAGCCCGCGGTTATATAAACAACTTAGATGTAAGCACTAGCACTAAAACATCTTCACTACTAGATATTACTCTAAAAACCCAAAGCAGAGCCAAAGGGCAAGACTTTATAGCCGCCCTAATTAGCGAATATAACCGCGATGCAGTAAAAGACAAAAACACAGTAGCCTATAATACATCTGTATTTATAGACGAGAGAATAAAAGAGATAGCAAGAGAACTTGGAGAGGTAGAGGGCCAAGTAGAGAACTTCCGTAGAGAGTATAAAGTTGCCGATATAGAGACACAAGTAGGCTCTTATATACGCCAAGGCGAAACCTACGAGAGCCGCCGTATGGAAATTGAGACACAGCTAAACCTAGTGCGTTTTATAGAGAGCTACATTAAAAACCCGACTAACACTAATACAAATAAGCTTGTTCCCAACCTGGGCATAAAAGACCCTAGTTTAGTTGGGCTCATAAACGAATACAACACCCTCTTAATAAACAGAGAACGCATAGAAGCCAGCACATCTGCAGATAACCCGTCGCTTAAACAGATAAACCAGCAGGTGCGCAATATGAACCAAAATATAATAACCTCTATCTCAAACGAAATAAGAGCAAGTGAAATTGCCCTTACAGATCTAGAGAGAGAGAATACAATTACCAGCACAAAAATAGGCAACGTACCAACACTAGAGCGCCAATTTACAGATATAATACGCCAGCAAGAGGTTAAAAGCAACCTCTTTGTATATCTACTCCAAAAAAGAGAAGAGACCAACCTAACCCAAGCAGCTGTAGCACCAAAAGCAAAGATTATTGCCAAGCCACAATCTGGCAACAACCCAGTTGCCCCACGTAAAGCAATTATTATGATACTATTTCTAATGATTGGCCTAGCAATTCCAGCAATAGCACTCTTTATAATAGACTTTTTCCAAACCAAAATAACTGGAATGAAAGAGCTAGAGAAACTCACAAACAGCAGCGTAGTGGGCGATATAGCAAAATCAACCGAAATTAATGACAAACACTCGCTAGTAGTAAAACCTAACGACGATTCTGTAATTGCAGAGATGTTCCGCACAATGCGAAACAACATACTCTTTATGACCAGCGAGAGAGACCACAACATAATACTAGTTACCAGCACAATACCAAAAGAGGGCAAAACCTTTATTAGCGTAAACCTAGCACGCAGCCTCTCACTAATGGATAAAAAAGTACTACTAGTAGGAGCAGATTTGCGTAACCCACAAATCTCAAACTCCCTGGGCATTCCTAAAAGAGAAAAAGGGTTCAGCTCATACCTGGCAGGCCACATACAAGACTATAACGAGCTCATAGAGAAAATAGAAGACACCCTCTACACAATACAGAGCGGCCCAGTACCACCCAACCCAAATGAGCTACTCTCCAAAGCTATTGTAGGCCAGTTCTTCAACCAAATAAGAACAGAGTTTGACTATATAGTAGTAGATAGCGCCCCAGTAGGGGTAGTATCAGATACATTCTTAATAGCACGCCATACAGATGCTACAATATATGTAGTACGCGAAAACTACTCAGAGAAAGATTCAATACAATTCATAAACAACCTAGTCCAAGACAAACGCCTTAAAAACGTAGGAGTAGTACTAAACCAAGCCACCAGCAACGCCCACGGCCGCTACAAATATGGCTACAAATACAGCTACCGCTATAGGTACGGCTATGCTCAAGGGTATAGTAATGGTGAAAACAAATAAGGCGATATAAAGCAGTTCAATAGACATGAAATATAGCATACAAATCACGGAAGGGGCCGGCGTGATCGGC
>CAZHHY010000164.1:0-3967 GCA_964532375.1 uncultured Muribaculaceae bacterium | reverse complement strand
AATTTATGCAAATCTAATCACTTTTGCACCTGTCCAGTTTTTTGGGAGTATATTAATTTCCAGAGAACTTTTTTTCGAGACAAATGGATATTACAGAAGGCAGCTTAGTTTCGCCAATGAATAATAGCTTAGGCTATAGCAAATGGCTTCTTTCATTATCACTAACATCTAGTTTGCCCGGCAAAGCAGCCTTGATTCCAGTAAAACCATTTCTAAACTTACTGCTAAACGATAGTGGATTGCGGGCATCGCAAAATTCACCTCTCTTTTATGAAGCTGGTGTGAAAATAGGTATTTGGGATGTTTTTGAAATTTATATTCCACTATTAGTTTCTAAAAATATTAATTCGGTGAATGGTTCGTTCAAAAATAGAATTCGCTTTATTTTTTCGTTAGATTCATTTAGCCCCTTAAAGTAGTTGTTGTATTTCATAACGTGAAACATACTATCTTTGAGCCATTGTATGCAATTTTATATGATATATGGAAGAAAAGGAATTGGTTCGCATAAATAAATACTTTAGTGAAATAGGATATTGCTCGCGAAGAGAGGCCGATAGGCATATAGAGCAAAAACGTGTAACAATAAATGGGGTAATTGCCGATATTGGGAGCAAGGTCTCTTTTAAAGACGAGATTCGTATAGACGGGCAGCTTGTTAGCGGAAAAGAGAACAAATTGGTTTATATTGCTTTTAATAAACCACGTGGGATAGTCTGTACCACAGATACCAATGAAAAGAATAACATTGTAGACTTTATTAATTATCCCGAACGTATTTTTCACATTGGGCGGCTAGATAAAGATAGCCAAGGTTTAATTCTGCTTACTAATCATGGCGATATTGTAAATAAAATTCTAAGAGCCGGGAATAACCACGAAAAGGAATATTTAGTAGAGGTGAAGTATCCTATCACAAAATCTTTCATAGAAAAGATGGGAAATGGAGTCCCAATTTTAGATACTGTCACAAAGAAATGTTTTGTAGAACAGGTAGATAAATATTGTTTTAGGATTATTCTTACCCAAGGTTTAAATAGGCAAATTAGACGAATGTGTGAGTATCTAGGTAACGGTGTTCTACATTTGGAGCGCTACCGAATAATGAACATTAACCTAGATGTTCCTAGTGGTAAGTGGCGATATTTAACTCAGAACGAGCTAAATGAAATTAACGAGCTCTTAGCAGATTCATCAAAAATAAATTAGTAGACTCGGCAAAAACAAATTAGTAGACTCGTCAAAAACAAATGAATAACAAGATGGAAACAATTGCAAAAATTTATAAAATTGGCTACGGCCCTTCTAGCAGTCACACAATGGGGCCCCGCAAGGCCGCTGTAATATTCCTTGAGAGATTTCCCAATGCACATAGGTACAGGGTTACACTTTATGGAAGTCTTGCTGCTACTGGCAAAGGCCATCTTACCGATATAACTATTATAGAGACTATTGGAAAAGATAAGTTAGAGCTTTTGTGGGAGCCTACAGTTTTTCTACCGTTCCATCCAAACGGAATGAAGTTCGAAGCTCTTGATGCACAGGAGATATTGCTTGGCGAGTGGACTACTTTTAGTGTAGGAGGAGGCGACATTGCAGATGAAACCACACTAGACGAGATTCAGAACATATACGAAATGAACACCATGGACGATATTCTAAAGTGGTGCCAGGCAAACGGACGCACATTTTGGGAATATGTAGAGATTTGTGAAGGGCCAGAAATTTGGAATTATCTAGGTACAGTGTGGGAAGCTATGAAAGATGCTATCCATAGAGGCCTTGAAAATGAAGGCGTGCTCCCTGGAATTATTCAACTTCCACGTAAAGCCTCTTCATATCTTATTAAAGCAAAAAGCTCTCAAGGGACCTTGCAAAGTAGAAGCATGGTATTTGCCTATGCGCTTGCTGTTTCAGAAGAGAATGCAGCAGGAGGAGTTATTGTTACTGCACCTACTTGTGGCTCTTGCGGTGTTATTCCAGCAGTGATGTACCACATGCAAGAACGCTATGGTTTTTCTGAGCAAAAAATATTGAGGGCACTAGCTACGGCCGGCCTTATAGGTAATCTAGTTAAAGAGAATGCCTCTATTTCTGGCGCCCAAGTTGGTTGCCAAGGAGAGATTGGTACTGCTTGCGCAATGGCATCGGGAGCTGCTACACAATTATTTGGAGGAACTCCAGCACAAATTGAATATGCTGCCGAGATGGGGCTTGAACACCATTTGGGACTCACCTGCGACCCTGTAGCTGGGTTGGTACAAATTCCCTGCATAGAACGAAATGCTTTTGCAGCAGCTCGTGCGCTAGATTCTAGTGCCTTTGCAGCCCATTCCGATGGAAGCCACCATATAAGTTTCGATAAGGTAGTTATGACTATGAAACAAACCGGTAATGACCTGCCAAGTCTTTATAAGGAGACTTCCGAAGGCGGTTTAGCTATTTTTGCCAAAACTAGATGCAATGGAAAATAAATTAAAAATTAAACTATTATGTCAAAAACTTTTGGAGAAAAAGTGATTCATTTTAACCAGAACTTACATTACTCTGGTAATTTACCTCAAGATTTTCAGGTGATTAATCCTTTTATGGATAATCCCGAAACCATGGTGGTAATGCAGCAATTCTATCACAAGTTTTACAACGATTCAAATAAACGTAAATTCATTATTGGTATAAACCCCGGCCGCCACGGTGCTGCTGTAACTGGGGTGCCATTTACAGATACCAAAAGATTGGAAAACATTTGCGATATAAAAATGGAAGAATCACACACTCATGAGGTTTCATCTGTTTTTGTATATGACATGATAGAGCAATTTGGAGGTGTGCAGCAGTTCTATAATCAATTTTATATAAACTCTATATTCCCTTTAGCAATTATTCGTAAAACAAAAGGAGATAAGTGGCTAAATGCCAATTATTACGACTTGCCTATTCTCTTTGAAACTTTAAAAGATTATATGATCTTGAGCCTAAAGAAACAGATTAGTTTAGGGTTAGATACCTCTGAAGTTTATGTGTTGGGAAAGAAAAATGCTATTTTTATTAAAAAAGTAAATGAAGAGGCTAACTTATTCAAGAATTTGAAAGTTCTTGAACACCCACGTTTTATTCAGCAATATAAATCGAAAGAGAAACAAGTTTATATAGATAAGTATATATTAACTCTAAATAATTTTCAGCCTAATGAAAACTCAAACAACGGTTATTGACCTTCATATAGAAAAAATAGCCAGAGCATACAGGAGCTTCTCGCCTGCCGATAATCTCTTGTACCAGCTAGAGTATTTTGAGCAATCACTACAATCTAGTAGATTCCAAAAAGGGAAGAAAATAGATTTTGTCCATGGCAATGGCGCAGGAGTGCTCAGAGCAGAGCTTATTAAGATCTTAAACCAAAAATTCCCAACATGTATTTACGAAGACGCACCCTTTGCCACGTTTGGGTTCCAGGGGGCTATAAGAGTAACAATTAAATAGAGATAATAAATAATGAAGTATTTCTTTTTGATAGCAGCCTTCAATGCCTTGTTCTTTGCAGTTTTAATTTTGCAGAAAAAAAAGTTATTGCAAGATAAGATACTTATTTGCTGGTTGGTATACTTGGGAATGTATAGTGGTAGCTATGCTTTGTTATCGGATACACTATTTACAGACTTTCATCTTCTTTCTGTTAGTTTTATATCTCTGCTTATGCTGCACGGCCCTTTTCTGTATCTATATATTTCTGCACTAATAGAAGAAAAACAGAAATTCGCTAAAAAGAACTTATTCCATTTTACCCCTTTTTTATTGTTTAATCTATTTGTTCTAATTAGCCCTTTATTCCCGGAACTCACCGGGAGAATAAGACTAGACCATGTAGAAAGCGAGCTAGGAACTCCTTTGTTATTTAATTTCTTCTTAATTCTTACCGCTCTATCTGGCCCTATCTATTTTATGTTATCTATTAGGCTCTTTAAAA
>CAZHHY010000163.1:1422-3974 GCA_964532375.1 uncultured Muribaculaceae bacterium | reverse complement strand
CCTTTAAAACAGTTATATCAAATGGCCTTGTTTTAGATAAAGAGGGTAACAAAATGAGCAAGAGGTTAGGTAATACCGTAGACCCCTTTAAAACCTTGGGAGAATTTGGTGCCGATCCATTGCGTTGGTACTTGCTTACAAATGCTCAGCCTTGGGATAATCTCAAATTTGACTTGAGCGGAGTAGACGAAGTTAGGCGTAAATTCTTTGGAACACTATATAATACATACTCTTTCTTTTCACTTTATGCCAATGTAGATGGGTTTGAAAATAAAGAAGATCAAATTCCGTTGGAAGAGCGCCCAGAGATAGATCGCTGGATACTCTCTTTACTAAATACCCTAATTGAAGAGGTTAGCGAAAGTTACGAAAACTTCGACGTTACCTCTGTTGGTCGTAAAATACAGGACTTTGTAAACGACAACTTAAGTAATTGGTATGTAAGGCTAAACAGAAGAAGATTTTGGGCAGGAGAGATGAATGCATGTAAACTAAGTGCCTACCAAACACTCTACACTTGTTTAGAAAAGATAGCGATTATCTCTGCCCCCATCGCTCCTTTCTTTATGGAGAGGTTGTTTTTAGATCTTAACAATGTAACAAGAAAATATAAAGAAGATTCGGTACATCTAGTACTTATGCCAAAGGCAGATAGATCTGTAGTAGATTCTGCTTTAGAAGAGCGAATGGAGCTTGCACAAAGATCTTCTTCTATGATTTTAGCGCTTAGGCGCAAGGTGAATATTAAAGTGCGCCAGCCATTGGCCAAGGTGCTTATTCCTGTTTTAGATAATAAAATTCAGGAGCAATTCGAACTTGTAAAATCTTTAGTGCTAAGCGAGGTTAATGTAAAAGAGGTAGAGTATATTTTGGATACTCAAGGTCTTATTACCAAGAGAATTAAGCCAAACTTTAAACTACTTGGGAAAAAATATGGCAAACAGATGAAAGAAATTTCAAATGCATTTGCTACCTTCACACAAGAGCAAATACAAGAGATTGAATCGAGCAATATTTACAAACTAGACTTGCCAGGTGGCATAGTGGAAATTACCTCGTTAGATGTAGAGATTACATCTGAAGATATGCCTGGTTGGTTAGTAGCTTCAGAGGGAAAACTCACTGTAGCATTAGACATTACTATTACAGATGAGCTATCTAGAGAAGGCATTGCAAGAGAGTTAGTAAATCGCATTCAGAACTTAAGGAAAGACTCTCAATTCGAAGTGACAGATAAAATTACTGTCTTAATCGAATCTAAGCCAGAGATAAAAGATGCTCTCAAAGATTATAAAGAGTATATATGTGGCCAAACCTTAGCAAATGAACTTACCTTAGTAGAAGGGCTAAAAGATGGCTTTGAAATTGAGTGGGAAGAGGAAACTCTGCATATAGTTTTAGAGAGAGTTTAGAGTGTGCCGTTAAAACAGTGCTTTATTTATAAATTTCAATTATTAAATAATGAAAGAGAGTAAATTTGATTTTATGCAGCAGGCTATAGAACTTGCATCTAAAAATGCAACTTCACAAGGCGGAGGCCCTTTTGGGGCTGTAGTAGTTAAAGATGGGAAAATCATAAGTTCATCTGGTAACTCTGTTACACCAGACAAAGACCCAACTGCACATGCCGAGGTTAATGCCATTAGAATTGCATGTAAAGAGTTAGACACTTTTGATCTTAGTGGATGCACACTTTACACCTCTTGCGAACCTTGTCCAATGTGTCTTTCGGCTGCTTATTGGGCAAAAATAGATAAGATTTACTATGCAGCAGATAGGCACGATGCAGCAAAGGCAGGCTTTAGTGATGCTTTTATATACGATCAATTTGCTCTTCCTTTAGATGAAAGAGCAATACCAATAAAGAGAGTATTAGAAGATAAGGGACTTGATCCGTTTAACTTATGGATAGATAACGAAAATAAGACACCTTATTAGCATTATAGTTTTTTTATATTATTTATTATTATCTTTACGTTTTCTTAATAAAAAGAGATATGACAACCAAAGGGAAAGCTTCAGGGGAAGTAAGAGAGAAAGTTCGCTATAGCGACGAAGAGCTTCAAATGTTTAAGGAATTAATACTCCAGAAGTTAGAGTCTGCAAACGAAGAATATCAACAGTTAAAAGCTGCTGTAACACATAGCTCAAGTAACGATACCGAAGATACTTCGCCAACGTTTAAAGTGCTAGAAGAGGGAGCTTCTGCTCTTTCTAAGGAAGAGGCAGGGCAGCTTGCACAAAGGCAATATAAATTTATACAGAGCTTAGAAGGCGCTCTTATTCGTATAGAGAATAAAAGCTACGGAATTTGTCGTGATACAGGAAAATTGATACCAAAAGAGAGACTTCTTATAGTCCCACATGCAACGCTTTCGGTAGAGGCTAAAAACAAAAGAGACTAACTCCTTAACAAGAGAAATTAATCCCATGCATTTTTCAAAGGGAAGGAAAATTACTTTATTGGTAGTATTGATTCTTATGATAGACCAAATCGTGAAGATTTGGATTAAGACTCATATGACCATTGGAGAGAGTATCCCTGTGTTTGG
>CAZHHY010000163.1:0-1412 GCA_964532375.1 uncultured Muribaculaceae bacterium | reverse complement strand
ATCAGCCTTTGAATATTGAATAATCCACTTGCTTCAAATTTATTTCATTGAGAATAACGGAATGGCATTTGGAATGCAGTTTGGAGGGAGCTTTGGCAAGTTACTTCTGAGTCTGTTTCGCGTAGTGCTAATTGGCGTTATCATTCACTATATAAACAAGTTAATCAAAAAGGAAGCTCCTTTGGGTGTACTTTACGGTGTTGCCCTTATTCTTATAGGTGCAATTGGGAATGTTATTGACAGCATGTTCTACGGATTGATTTTTAATGAATCTACTTTTACAACAGTAGCCACTCTATTTCCAGAGGGTGGGGGGTATGCTCCTCTTCTTTATGGCAAAGTTGTAGATATGCTCTATTTCCCAATAATTAATACAACCCTCCCTACATGGGTTCCTTTCTATGGAGGCGAAAACTTTATCTTTTTCCGCCCAATATTTAATATTGCAGATTCTTGTATAACAATAGGTGTTCTATATCTGATTCTATTTCAAAGAAAATTTTTCGCTAGAAAAGATGCATTTTAAGATCTATAAGCACCAATGAATATATTTAAATAATAAAGCCAGATATTAATCTGGCTTTATTATTTTATATCTGTTAAATAATTTTACTTAAGTTTTTCCATTAATTTTTGACGAGAGAAGTGAATTCTACTTTTAACAGTTCCTAAGTGCAAGCCAAGCTCATCTGCAATTTCTTGGTATTTAAATCCATTATCGTGCATTTGGAAAGGGATTCTAAACTCTGGCTCAAGTGAATTTACCACTTTTGTGAGCTCACGGAAGCCAAAATCTGCTTCTGGCCCATAATCGGCAGGTTTATTATTTATAACAAACTCGTGAACTTCTTCGCCAAACATAGACTGACGTTTTATCCGCCTGCGGTAATCATTAATGAAAGTATTTTTCATAATGGTATATACCCAAGCTTTTATGTTGGTATGTTCGTTGAATTTTTCTTGGTTGTTAAAAGCTTTAAAATAAGTTTCTTGTACAAGGTCTTTTGCATCGTCTCTATTAGAAGTGAGGCTGTATGCATATCTGGAAAGGTTAGTTTCTAACTCCAGAATTTCTATTTCAAATTTATTACTTTTCATATGGTTAGGTATTTTATGGTGAATATGAATAGCCTTTTTAAGGGTTTTATTTAGTTCTTTTAAAGATAATCAAAAAAGTTCAAATATTGTGCCATCAATTGATAGATAATTTTTTTGCATGTATAGAAAAAATCAATATCTTTGCAGCCCCTTAGATAATAAACCAATTATAAAAGGGCAAGGAGAGGTGGCAGAGTGGTCGATTGCGGCGGTCTTGAAAACCGTTGAACTGCGAGGTTCCGGGGGTTCGAATCCCTCCCTCTCCGCTAAAACAAAAAAAGCAAGCCCGAAGGGCAAAAGTAAAAAACAAGAAA
>CAZHHY010000162.1:0-3979 GCA_964532375.1 uncultured Muribaculaceae bacterium | reverse complement strand
AACAGAATGAACACCTCTATTTTTTCAGATAAAATGGGGCAGAAAATTTGCTCACAAGAGATCTCTGTTGTAGATGATGGCACAATCCCATTTAACAGAGGCTCCATTAATATAGACGATGAAGGAATACTAGGGCAGAAGACCTATATGGTTAAAGATGGTATACTCACCTCTTATTTGCACGATAGGATAAGCGCAAAGCACTATAATACAGCACCTACAGGAAACGGAAGAAGAGAATCTTTTCGTTTTATGCCACTTCCTAGAATGAGAGCCACCTATATGGAAAACGGAAAAAGCACCGAGGAGCAAATTATAGCTTCTGTAAAGAAAGGAATATTTGCTCAAAACTTTAGCAATGGCCAAGTTCAAATTGGAGCAGGTAATTTTACATTCTTTGTTAAGTCTGGCTTTCTAATAGAAAATGGAAAGTTAACTAGACCCATAAAAGATATCAATATAATTGGGAATGGGCCCGAAGCTCTTGCCGGGATTACAGCAGTAGCATCTAATAGTTTTATAGATAACTCAACTTGGATTTGTGGTAAAGAGCAATACTGCCCGGTCTCTTGTGGCATGCCCTCTGTGCTAGTAAATAAATTAACCGTTGGAGGAGACGAATAAAATGGAATCAAACCAACAAAAAGAGATTGCTAATAAAGCATTAGAGATGGCTCTCAAACAAGGTTGTAGCCAAGCTAGAATAACTTTAAGCACCAATACTCAGAGCTCTTACAATGTAAGAGATAATAAACTAGATAAAATTCATCAGGCAAAAGGCTCTTCTCTTTATATTCAACTTTTTAATCAAGGAAAATATGGGTCATTCTCTACAAATAGAACTGAAGATAGTGAATTAGAAAAATTCATAAAGAATGGCTCTGAGGCAACACTACTGCTCACACCAGATATTTGTCGTTCTTTACCAGACAAAAACCTCTATTACAAAGGAGAAACTCAAGATTTAGGCCAGAGAGATAAAACAATAGAACATATAGACCCCAGCAGTAAAAGTAGAATTGCATTTGAATGTGCTGCCGAGATTTACAATAGCGATAGTCGTATAATTTCTGTAAATAGTGAGTATAGAGACATAGATGACTACACTTATATTGTAGATTCTCAAGGGTTCGAAGGCGAGAGCAAACAAACCTCATTCTCTCTAAGTTGTGAATGCTCTGTAAAAGGAGATGGAGACTCTAGACCAGAGGGTTGGTGGTACGAAAACTCGCTTTACTTTGATAAACTTTTAAAAACGGGAGTTGGTAGCGAAGCGTTTAATAGAGCGCTCTCTATGCTTTCTCCTCGAAAGCTAAAATCTGGAAAGTATAACATGGTGTTAGAAAACACTATATGCAGTAGAGTTGTAGCTCCAATAATTAGCGCTCTTAGTGGCGCAGCAATACAGCAGAACAACTCATTTCTTAAAGGGAAACTAGGTAAAAAAGTTTTTCAGGAAACCTTTCAGTTATATGACAATCCACACCTAATGGGAGCATTTGGTTCTAGATACTTCGATGGCGAAGGTATTGCAACAAAGCCTATGGCAATTATAGAAAGTGGTATAATTAACACTTACTTTATAAATACATACTATTCAAAGAAATTAAACATACCAGTAACAATTGAAGGACCTTCTGTTCCTATATGCAAATATGCTTCATCTTTTGATCAAATTGCTCCTAAGAAAGATTCAGATCAAATTCTAAAGGAGTGTGACACTGGCATTCTTATTACTGGTTTTAATGGCGGAAACAGCAATAGCTCTACTGGAGATTACTCTTTTGGTGTAGAAGGGTTTTATTTTGAAAAAGGAAAAATACTCTACCCGGTTAAAGAGATGAATATTACCGGTAATCTAATCACTCTCTGGAATAATTTCATTGCTGCTGGAACCGACCCTAGGGGTACTGGTAGGTGGCTTATACCCACACTTGCATTTGAGTCTGTAAACTTTAGTGGCATATAAAATCTAAACTTCAAAGGAGTATAAAATCTAAACTTGAGCGGAATATATTATTTAAACCACAACCTAAAACTATGAAAAAACCTGGACTCTTAATATCCTTAATACCTGTAATTGTACTAATTGCAATAATTTTTACAGGCGTGACAATATTTGGAGAAGATGTAACCTCGGGGCCTTCACAAATAGCACTCATCTTTAGCAGTGTACTTGCTTCTGTAATAGCACTCACTCACCTAAAAGTATCTTGGGAAAAACTTGAAGCGGGAATGATGGATCACCTCACAAAAACAGGCCCAGCTATCTTTATATTACTAATGATTGGAGCCCTAACTGGTTCATGGATGATTAGTGGAGTTGTTCCTGCAATGATCTATTATGGGCTTAAAATTATAACTCCTCCCATATTTCTACTCGTTGCATTTGTTTTATCGGGCATGGTCTCGGTTATGGCAGGTAGTTCATGGACTACAATTGGCACAATAGGCGTTGCTATGCTATCGGCAGGTCAAATATTAGGATTTCCTGCACCCTGGCTTGCAGGAGCCGTTATTTCTGGTGCCTATTTTGGAGATAAAATCTCTCCCCTATCAGATACTACTAATCTATCGGCAGCAGTTGCCGGAGTAGATTTGTATGCCCATGTGAAGTATATGCTCATTACTACCATTCCAGGATTTATTCTTAGCGTCATATTTTTTTCAATAGTGGGTTTTATTCTTCCTGTAAATAATGCTCTGAATGTAGAGCATCAACTTAGTATTATTGATGGAACATTTAATATCTCGCCCTGGCTCTTACTTGTTCCTGTATTTACACTAACTCTTATCGTTAAAAAAGTATCACCTTTTATAACTCTGTTTTCGTCTGCTCTTTTGGGTGCCATTGTGGCGTGCATATTCCAACCCGAAATTTGCGCACAAATTGCTCCTTCCAATATTCCAAAATTAGCAGCCCACCTCTATTCTTCATTAACAATCCTCTCGGGTAGCGTTTCTATAGAAACAGGTGATACAATGCTAAATACCCTTACCTCTACTAATGGAATGGCAGGAATGTTAAATACAGTTTGGATTATACTTTGTGTGGTTACCTTTGGCGGTGTTATGGAAGCAAGTGGCATGATTCAAACTATTACCGAAAAAATGATGAGCATAATAAAGAGTACAGTTGGTCTTGTGAGCTCTACAGTAGCTACTACAATATTCTTTAACATGACTCTTTCAGATCAATATATGGCAATACTATTACCTGGCAAAATGTTTTCCGAAACATATGAAAAGTTGGG
The DNA here is from genome assembly GCA_964532375.1 of uncultured Muribaculaceae bacterium. Taxonomy (GTDB): domain Bacteria; phylum Bacteroidota; class Bacteroidia; order Bacteroidales; family UBA932; genus Bact-08. The sequence goes on along the minus strand of CAZHHY010000162.1, from coordinate 725 downwards.
TTATGAGCCTCGCCTACTTAGCCGTACACTTCAAGATTCAGCAACAGTAACCTCTGTTTTAGTGCCTTGGAACACTTGCGGAGTTGTTCAAGCAAGCGTTTTGAATGTAGCAACGTTGGCTTATCTTCCATACTGTTTCTTTAACCTTATCACTCCGGTAATAACAATTGCAGTGGCAGCTATAGGTTATAAAATAACAAAAATTAAAAAATAGCACAATATTTGCATAAGTAACTTTTTTAAAAATCAAAATATATAATATTCATGGAAATAGGAAAAAACACAGTTGTATCACTTTCATACACACTAACTGTAGAGGGAGACGTTGTCGAAACAGTAAATGCCGATAGCCCCCTTCGTTTTATATTTGGTACAGGTTATCTTCTGCCAAAATTTGAAGAAAATGTATCTGGCAAAAAAGTGGGAGATAAATTTGACTTTTTACTTTCGGCTAAAGAAGGATACGGCCAAGTTAGCGAAGACGCAATCGTTGAGCTTTCAAAAGATATGTTTATGGTAGATGGCAAAATCGAAGATGGACTTCTTACACTAGGGAATGTTCTTCCTATGCAGGATTCCGATGGTAATCGCCTTCAAGGTACCATAGAAGAGATCAAAGACGATGTTATTGTTATGGACTTTAACCACCCACTTGCAGGTGCAGAACTGCACTTTCAAGGAGAGGTTGTAGAAGTTCGCGAAGTAACTCCTACCGAGCTTATGAA
>CAZHHY010000161.1:0-3983 GCA_964532375.1 uncultured Muribaculaceae bacterium | reverse complement strand
TCTCTAAAATTTCTGAAAAGCAATTTGTAGGCAAAGATATAGTTCATCTAGATATTTTTATAAGAAACGACGAAAGAACCATCTACAATGCAGTATATAGAGATGGTAAAAACGGAGGGATCTATGTAAAGCGATTTGCTGTTACAGGAGTTACTAGAGATAAAGAGTATGATTTAACTCAGGGCAAAGAGGGAAGTCTACTTCTTTGGTTTACCGCAAACCCCAATGGCGAGGCAGAAACTCTTAAAGTATTTCTAAAACCTAGACCTAAATTAAAAAAGATAATATTTGAATTTGACTTTTTAACCTTAGCCATAAAAGGCCGAGGTTCAATGGGAAATATTCTAAGTAAAAATCCTGTTCATAAAATTCAGCTAAAGGCTAAAGGAATCTCCCAATTTGGTGGCCAATCTGTCTGGTTCGATCGTGACATTAACCGCCTTAATGTAGACTCAAGAGGGCTCTTCTTAGGCGAGTTTCTTACCGATGAAAACATACTAGTTGTTTGCAAAAATGGTGAGTACTACACTACCAATTTCGACCTCAGCAACCGGTATCAAGGCGAAATTCTTATTATAGAAAAGTTAAATGTAGAGAAAATTTACACCGCCATCTATTTCGACGGAGAATCTGGTTTTTTCTATCTTAAAAGATTCACCTTTGAGCCAAACGACAATACAATTCAACTCTTTACAAATGAATTTCCTGGCTCTTATCTGCATAGTATATCTGCCCACAAACAGCCTCAATTACTCATTACCTTTACTGGCAAACACGAGAAAAGAGAGCCCGAAATTGTTGATGCTCAAGAGTTCATCGCATGTAAAAGCTTTAGAGCAAAAGGTAAACGCCTAACAACTTTTGAAGTAGGTACCGTTGAGTTTATAGAACCCCTAATAGAAGAAGGTGCAGTAGAAGAGCAAATAGAAGAGGTAGATGCCATAGATGAGATAGAAATAATAGAGAAATCAAAAGATTCAAAAAAAGTTGAAAAGCCAAATAATGAATCTCCTACTCTATTTTAAAAAGTGAATTATGATACTTTCTCTAACAGGATTTATGGGGGTGGGCAAAAGCACAATAGCCACATCCCTTGCTAAGCATCTTTATTGCAACTACTTAGACCTAGATACTTATATCGAAAATCTTAATAACGGCCAAACAATAGAAGCGATTTTTAAAACTATTGGAGAGGAAAAGTTTAGAGAAGTAGAAGAAAAAGCACTTGAAAAGCTCCTCCAAGAGAACAAAGAGAAGGTGCTAGTTTTATCTCTTGGCGGAGGCGCGCTTATCTCTCATAAAAACAGAGAGCTCATTCTAAGTCAAACAAAATGTATCTACTTAAAAGCCTCCCTAGAGACCCTTAACAAACGGTTAGAAAAAAGTAGAAAGCAGAGGCCTCTAGTGAAATATGAAGAGGGAATAAGTCTAAAAGAGACAATAACCAAGCTATATGAACAAAGAGAAGAGGGCTATAACTACTGTGCTTCAATTACAATTGAAGTTGACCACCTCAGCCTTAAAGAAATTCTCATTAAAATCTTAGCTGAAGTTTAATCTCTTGAAGAAACCTAGAAAGGATCTTCTACTAGTTTAATGTCTTTTACCCTAAGTTGAATATTGGCAATACCTCTATAGTAATTCTCGGCAATTGAGTAGCAGATATCAACTGCATTGCCAGATTTTAGGTGTTCGAAATGTTCAGATCTATTAAATGCAATGGCCGAGATATTTCTATGAAAATCGTCTTCTTGAATAAGTTCTAATTTGAGATGACCCGAATCTGAGCCCACCTTCCTTCCATTTCCATTATCGTAAACCTTTTCAGAGATAAAAACGGGGGAAAGATTACCTGGACCAAATGGCTGAAATTGCTTTAGGGAATAAAAAAACCTAGGAGTTATCTGCTTAAAATCTAAATAATTATCTATATTAATTACAGGAGTTAGGATTTCGGCTGTAATTTTTTGAGAAACATACTCTTCAAAACATTTTTTAAACTCATCGAAATTCTCTTCTTTTAATGTAAGCCCTGCCGCATACATATGGCCACCAAAATTTTCTAATAAGTGGGAGCAACTTTCGATAGCTTCATATAAATCGAACCCTGGGATACTTCTTGCAGAACCTGTTATAAATCCATTCGATTTGCAAAGCACTATAGCTGGTCTATAGTAATTCTCTACCAACCTAGATGCAACTATTCCCAAAACACCTTTGTGCCAATCTGGGTTATAAACTACCGTAGAGTGCTTGTCTACAAAACCCTTTGCCATTGAAGCCATTTCACTTGCCTCAAACGTTATTTTACGATCTTCGTGTTTACGATCGTTATTATGAGCATTTATAGTATCTCCAATAATCCTAGCATCATTATCATTGCGAGAGGTGAGCAAATCTACAGCCGTTTTACCCGATTCCATCCTACCAGCAGCATTTATTCTAGGCCCTATTTTAAAAACTATATCGTCAATAGTAATCATGTGCTTTTCTAGGCCAGCAAGCTTTATAATAGATAGCAGCCCTTTACGTGGCGCCTCATTAAGTTGCTTTAATCCAAAGTGAGCCAAAACGCGGTTCTCACCAGTAATAGAGACTAAATCAGATGCAATGCTAACAACCAACAGATCTAACAACGAAACTAGGTTGTCAAAAGGAATGCTCTTAACTAAGGCAAAGGCTTGCATAAATTTGAATCCTACCCCACAACCCGATAAGTCATCGAAAGGATAACTGCAGTCGGCACGTTTGGGGTCTAAAACAGCACAGGCATTGGGTAAGGTATCATCTGGAAGGTGATGATCGCAAACAATAAAGTCTATCCCTCTTTGGGCGGCATACTCAATTTTCGAAACAGCTTTAATGCCACAATCTAGAGCAATTATTAGAGTAAACCCATTTTCATGAGCCCAATCAATCCCTTTAAGAGATATTCCATATCCTTCTGAATATCTGTTTGGAATATAATAATCTAAATTTGCCTCTCCATATCTTCGCAAAAAAGAGTAAACCAAAGCAACTGCTGTGGTTCCATCTACATCATAATCGCCATAAATCAATATTTTTTCTTTGGCATTAAGCGCTTTAGAGAGCCTATCTACAGCCAAATCCATGTCTTTCATAAGGAAAGGATCGTGAAGTTGGTCTAATTGAGGCCTTAAGAAGGCTTTTGCCTCAGCTGCAGATTTAATTTTGCGTTGCACTAAAAGGCTAGCAATAGTTTGATCTACACCTAATTCAGACGTTAACTGTCTAATCAGTGCGGGGTTCCCCGGCTCCTTTACTATCCATTTTTTATCTACGGCCATATCTTTGCAAAGTTACAGATTAATTTCAAATGTCATTAAAAAAAATTATTTTTGTCCCTTATTATAATTTAGAACCAAATGGAATTTACTGAGTTTAACGAACAAGAGATTATTAGAAGAGATTCTCTAAAGGCAATGAGAGAGCTTGGCGTAGAGCCATATCCTGCCGAATCATATAACATAACTACTAATACTCAGGAGATTAAAGATAAGTATAAACCCGAAGAAAATAATTTCCAAGAAGTATCTATCGCCGGTAGAATTATGACACGCCGAGTTATGGGTGCTGCCTCATTTATAGAACTTCAAGACGAAATGGGAAGGCTGCAAATTTACATCAAACGTGATGCAATTTGCCCTACAGAAGATAAAACTCTCTATAACACAATCTTTAAAAAGCTGTTAGATATTGGAGATATTATAGGTATCAAAGGCCATGCATTCATAACACAAGCAGGAGAATTATCTATCCATGCTTCGGAGCTAAAGGTGTTGAGTAAGTCTTTGAGAGTTCTTCCAATTGTAAAGGAGAAAGAGGGGCAAAAATACGATGCCTTTACAGATCCAGAGCAAAGATATAGAATGAGATATGTAGATCTTATTGTTAATCCGCAAGTGCGTGATGTGTTCATTAAGCGAACCAAAATCATTAATACTATGCGTCAATTCTTTAAT
>CAZHHY010000160.1:0-4025 GCA_964532375.1 uncultured Muribaculaceae bacterium | reverse complement strand
TTGTTCTAATAGCTCAAAGCTGCGGAACCTTCAATAAAGGTGCTACCAACACCTCCTATACCAGTTCTTTCACTAGTAATGAAATAGCTCTAATAATGGAAGCAGACAGCGCTATTGCTATGCGAGTTTTAAAAATAGACAATGCCGCAGATTCCATTTTTCTAAGAGCTCAGAGTAAAGGTGTTAATCCCAATTCAAATGATCCCTTTCTAAATACACTCATCAAGAGAATGTATGCAACTGTTACCGACTCTGCATCTCTTGGCGTGGGTATTGCTGCTCCTCAAGTTGGAGTTTCAAAAAAGATAATCCTTGTTCAACGCATAGATAAACCAGGAGAGCCTTTCGAAGCTTACATTAATCCCAAAATATTACAATTGACCATAAAAAAACAAGATTGCCGCGAAGGCTGTCTCTCTGTCCCTATTACTAGAGGTACCACCCAAACAAGAGCCTATGCAATTCTTGTTGAGTATTATACTCTAACTGGTAAAAAGCAGGCCGAGATGATTGAGGGCTATACTGCCGTTATTTTTCAACATGAAATAGACCATTTAAACGGAATCCTATTTTTTGATCATCTCTAATTCAAAATTTAGGTAAATAGTATTAGTGCAGAATAGATTCTAAAAAAGTTGTGAAAACGCCTATTCCTTTATCTATATCAACTACTTTTATATATTCATTAATGTTATGTATAGCTTTTAGTTGCTCAGATTCCACTACCATAGGATTTATTCCATAAACAGGAATTCCCAAAGATCTATAGTAGTTATTATCTGTAGAAGCAGGCAATAACATTGGAATTACATCTGCTCCTTTAAATTCACTTTTAATAGCACTTGCCAAACAGTTAAAAAAGTACTCCGGAATAGTTCCTTTTGCTGTTATTCCCTGGTCTACAACCTCTATACTTACAACTGAATCATTTATTATAGAGTATATTTGATTGATAATTTGCTCATTAGTTGTTCCAGGTAATAAGCGAATATCTAGATATGCACTCTCTAAGTTAGAAGATTGGTTTAAACCTCCTCCATTGCTACTCAATTTAGTAAGAGTAATTTTGTTAGTTATTAAATCTCTCAATTCAGGATCGTTTTTTGAAAATTTATAGAGCAATTTTTTAAAGACTTTAGAATATGGTTTAAGTAGCATTTTTCCCTTGATGCCCCCTATTGCTTTCCCTAGAGAATAAAACATCAAAGCTGCTTCGTCTGTCATTATAACTGGCATAGGTTCATTTAGCAATTTATGCAATCCATTAATCATGAGCATACTTGCATAGTTTTCTTCAACAATAGAAGCGTGCCCAGAAAAATTGGTTTCCCATGTAAGTCTTAGCCATAAGTTTGATTTTTCGTTTATTGATATTCCAAAAACAGTTTGCTTAGACCCTAAAAATCCCAAGTGTCTCATGCCAGCGCCTCCTTCCCCTATTAGTACAACTGGGTTGAAATTTTCAATAAAATTTTGTGAAACAATTTTACTCCCGGTTACTCCTCCTGTCTCTTCTCCCGATACAAATAATATTGTAACATTATAAGGAAGCTCTTTTATATAGGCCTCCTCTACAAACTTAGAAATGGCAAAAAGCTGTATAATGGCAAGTCCTTTATTATCCATAGCACCTCTGCCCCAAATCTTACCGTCTTCAATAACACCGCTAAAGGGAGGATGCTTCCATATCAAAGGATCTCCAGGAGGAACCACATCTATATGAGTGTGAAATACTATATTAGGCTTGCCCAAAGATAGTGGATAGAGAGATGCAGAAAAATTAACAGAGCCTGGTATATCATTAATATAATTGACAATTAAACCAGCTTTACGGCATTGTGATGACATAAACCAAGCAGCCCTATTTTCCTGGCCAGAAACAGAAGGTATTTTAACATAGTCACTTAAAAGTATAGCTGCTTGTGAGGCTACATTACTTTCAATAATCAAAGAATCGCCTCTAGTAACTCCCAAAGCGACTCTTGTGTTAAGCACAATAAATATAAATAAAAAATATGCTATAATTTGCATATTCCTTTTAGTAAAACTAGACATACTCATTTCCTATCGTGCGGTAAATTTAATAAAATAAAGGAAAGTATTGAAATTCTCTATATTAAATTAATAGAGTAAATTTGCAAAATCAGTTTCAGATAACTTTATTTAAGATCGGCAAACAGTAAATTATAATAACGAAAAGCATTTATATGGATAATTCAAACTTTAATATTGAACTGACATATCTTACCAAAGAAGACTACAGTGAACTCAAAGAGATAATGATAGAGTCTTACCAACATATGTCCTTGTCATATTGGAAAGAACACCAAATAGATAAACTTCTTAAAATATTTCCAGAAGGGCAAGTGGTAATTAAGGTGAACGGCCATGTTGCAGGCTGTGCATTATCAATAATGGTAAAACAAAGCTCAGTTGAAGAACCTCATACATACAAAGATATTACTGCTAACTATACATTTGATAATCACACTAAATACGGCGATTTTCTATATGGTATAGATATTTTCATTAAACCTGAGTTTAGGGGTATTAGGCTAGGAAGAAGGTTATATGATTTTAGAAAAGAGCTATGTGAAAACAAGAATCTTAAAGGCATAGTCTTTGGAGGTAGAATGCCTAACTACCATAACTATGTAAACGAGCTCTCTCCAAAGCAATATATATCAAAAATTAAATCTAAAGAGATAGAAGACCCTGTTATAAACTTCCAACTCTCAAATGATTTCTATCCAGTTAGAATCTTAAAAGGATATTTAGAGGGAGATATCTCTTCTCAAGAATTTGCACTTCTTCTTCGTTGGGACAATATTTATTACGAGAAAAAATCAAATAAAACTCAAGCCAACAAAAGAGATGTTCGTATAGGACTAGTACAGTGGCAAATGAGACCCTACAAAGATGTAGAAGAGATAATTGAACAAGCCGAATTTTTCATAGATTCGCTAAGTGGATATAAGAGCGATTTTGCTCTATTTCCAGAATTCTTTAATGCTCCTCTTATGGCTAAATACAACCACTTAAATGAATCTGATGCCATCCGGGAACTAGCTGGATATACTCAAAAAATAGCAGAAGAGTTCTCCAAGCTTTCTGTCTCCTACAATATTAATATTATTACAGGCAGTATGCCTCAAATAATTAATGGCAATCTCTATAATGTTGGTTATTTATGTAAACGAGATGGAACAGTAGAAAAGTATGAGAAGATTCACATAACTCCCGATGAAGATAGAGTTTGGGGTTTAAAGGGAGGAAACTCCATTCAAACCTTCGATACCGATGCTGGCAGAATTGGAATCCTTATTTGTTATGATGTAGAATTTCCCGAACTAGGTAGAATTTTAGCCGATGAAGGAATGGAAATACTATTTGTCCCATATCTTACCGACACCCAGAATGGTTACTCTAGAGTTAGACATTGTTCCCAATCTAGAGCAATTGAAAACGAATGCTTTGTAGCAATTACAGGAAGTGTTGGGAACCTGCCAAAGGTTCAGAACATGGATATTCAATACTCTCAATCTATGGTATTTACCCCATGCGACTTTCCGTTCCCTATGAATGGAGTAAAAGCAGAGGCCACACCAAATACAGAGATGATCCTTATTTCCGATGTAGATCTAGACCTGCTTCGCGATCTCCATAACTATGGAAGCGTAAAAAACCTAAAAGACAGACGAAAAGATCTATATCAATTAAGTAGAATAAAATAGAGCTCTCATTCTTTGAGATGTGGCTCAATTATTGTATTTTTGTAAGTTATAGACAGATAAAATAATAAATAATACTTAACAACAGATACCTATTATGATCACTCATTTTCTAATGGCTTTAGGACAAGAAGCCGCAGAAGCAGTTGCACAAATAGCTCCTATCAAGGAAGAACTCTCGTTTTCTTTAATTGGCATGGCTCTAAAAGGCGGATGGATAATGATTCCCTTACTAGCTCTATCTATAATTGCTCTTTATATTTTTGGAGAGAGATGGTGGGCAATACGCAAGGC
>CAZHHY010000159.1:0-4044 GCA_964532375.1 uncultured Muribaculaceae bacterium | reverse complement strand
ATAACTCCATTTTTTGGAGGGATACCATCTACAGGCGCTTTAGCTAAAACAATGGCAAATATTAACAATGGCGGAAAGACCCCAATTTCAGGAGTAATTCATGCGGTTGTTTTACTTCTTATCTTCGTGTTCCTCATGCCCTATGCTATATATATACCACTAGCAACTCTTGCCGCAATTCTAATGGTTGTCTCCTATAATATGAGCGAGTGGAGAACATTTAAATACCTTTTAAAAGGACATAAAGCAGATGTTGCTGTTTTGCTTATAACCTTCTTTCTTACTATTGTAGTTGGCTTAAGTGTAGCTATTGAGGTTGGAGTTCTATTGGCAGTTGCTTTGTTCGTTACAAGGGTATCCGAAACTTCTAGTATAACAATCATTGAAGATAAGACAATTCCAGGGAATGAATCTGAAGAGCTCGCTTACGATGCAGATATGCTAGCAATACCAAAAGGGGTAGAAATATATGAAATAGACGGGCCTTTCTTCTTTGGCTTGGCAAGTAAACTAGACGAGATAAATACCTCTACCCACCATAGTGTTAAAGTGCGAATAATTCGAATGAGAAAAGTTCCTTTTATTGACTCTACAGGTATGAATAACTTGAGAAACTTATGGAAAAGATCAAGAAAAGAGCATGTTCAACTTATTTTGTCCGGTGTAAGTGATAGTGTTTATGACTCTTTGCAAAAAGCAGGATTTGTAAATGAAATAGGCCGAGAATTTATTTATCCTCACATCCAAATGGCAATGGCTAAGGCAAGCGAGATTGCGCAAAAAGCTGCTTTAGATGAATATAACAAACTCCATATAAAAAAAAATAAAAGCTCTTCAAAATAAAAACTCTCCTTGAGATCGTCATAGTTTATTTGTAACTCACTAGTAAACACATTTCTCCATGTTGTATTTACAACAGTTGGAAACCATGCTCCTCTAAATTTCCTCTTAGGGTGCTCATTAGAATGGAGAAATCCTGTTGCTGATACCAGCAACAGGATAGAGATAAAAAAATTTTTTTTCAAAGTCTCATTAAATAATGAGTAGTTATTATTTTTCTAATTTTGTTTTTGCTAGGCGCTCGGTTAGTAGTGGTACAATTTTAGAGCAGTCTCCTACAATACCAAGATCTGATACTTGAAATATTGGTGCATATTTATCTTTATTAATAGCAACAATAAATTCAGATTCCTCCATTCCTGCTAAGTGTTGGATAGCTCCTGAGATACCAATTGCAAAATAAAGATCTGGCCTTACTGTTTTACCAGTCTGTCCAACTTGCCTATCGTGAGAAACAATTCCAGCATCTACAACTGCTCTAGAAGCAGAAACCTGGGCATTTAATACTTTCGCAAGTTCTTTTAGGCTCTTAAACCCTGCCGAACATGCCCCGCGGCCCCCAGATACTAAAATTTTTGCATCTGAAATATCTACTTTGCCTTTCTCTTCTTTTACAGTTTTAATGAGTTTTACTCTAAATTTAGAAGTGTCAAATTTAGGAGTGTAATCTATGATTTCACATTTTCTGGTAGTGTCTTTCTCGCATTTGATCATAACACCAGGTCTTACTGTAGACATTTGAGGCCTATGTTCTTTACAAACAATAGTTGCCATAAGATTACCACCAAATGCAGGACGTGTCATCAATAACTCCTTCTCGTCTGAAATCTCTAATTTAGTACAATCTGCTGTTAAACCGGTTTCTAGACGGGCAGAAAGTCTTGGCCCTAAGTCTCGGCCAATGGTTGTGGCACCAAATAACACAATTGAGGGCTTAAACTCTTGTATTACTTGATATACAGCTTGAGTGTATTGTTCTGTAATATAGTTCTCTAGTTCAGGCGAATCAATGCAAACTACTCTGTCTGCACCATAGTATCCAAGTTCTTGAGCCTTATTTCGGATATTGCTTCCAGGAAATATTGCAGTAACATTCTGCCCAAGAGCATTAGCAAGGTCTTTTGCCTTGCCTAGAAGTTCTAGAGCTACAGATTGAATCACTCCTTCTCGCTGCTCTATAAATACAAAAACATCTTTATATGAAGATAAATCCATTATTTTTCTCTGTTATATTATAAATTTTTCTTTTAGTTTGGAAATTATAATTCCAACAGCCTCATCGGCTTCTACTTCAAACTGTTCACCAGCACTTTTCACACCCTTAGAGAAAGCTTTATGAACTTTGGTTGGAGAGCCTTTTAATCCCATTTTGGTTTCATCGGCTTCAATCTGGGCAACACCAAGTACCCTAACCTCTTTATCTATAGCTTCTACAATTCCTCTTACGTTCATATAGCGAGGTTTATTGGCAGAAGAAAGGACAGTTAGCAGCAGCGGTGCTTGAGCTTCCAATATTTGGTAACCCTCTTCTGTCTGCTTCTTTATGGTGAAAAGAGATTTTCCATCATATTTTATCTCCTCGGTGTAAGAAATTTGAGGTATATCTAAGTGTTCTGCAATCTGTGGACCTACTTGAGCAGTATCGCCGTCTATTGCTTGTCTACCAGTTATTATAAGGTCCCACTCCATCTTTTTTAAAGCAGATGCAAGAGCATGTGAAGTTGCAAGAGTGTCGGCCCCTGCAAATTTCCTATCGGTTAATAAAATAGCTTCGTCGGCTCCCATTGCAAGAGCTTCTCTAAGCACTGAATCGGCTTGTGGCGGGCCCATTGTTATAACAGTAACGTGAGACCCATATTCATCTTTTAAAGTTAATGCTGCCTCGAGCCCGCACTTATCATCGGGGTTTATTATACTCGGCACCCCATCTCGAATAAGAGTTCCTGTTACAGGATCTATTTTTATCTCGGTTGTGTCGGGTACTTGCTTAATACAAACTATAATTTTCATTATTATATGGTTATAATCTATTGAATTTTATTTAAACATTTTTGCTGCAATTACCATTTTTTGAACTTCAGAAGTTCCTTCATAAATTTCGGTAATTTTTGCATCTCTCATCATTCTCTCTACAGGGTACTCTCTGGTGTAACCATATCCTCCGTGAAACTGAACTGCTTTGGTAGTTACCTCCATTGCCGTCTCGGAAGCGAACAGTTTTGCCATTGCTGCTTCTGTAGAGTATGACATTCCAGCATCCTTTTTAAAGGCAGCCGATCGTACAAGAAGACGCGAAGCTTCGGTCTTTGTATAAAGATCTGCCATTTGAAACTGAGTGTTTTGGAATTGAGATATTGAGCGACCAAATTGCTTTCTCTCTTTTGTGTACTTAACCGTCTCGTCAATAGCTCCTTGAGCAATTCCTAATGCTTGTGCAGCAATACCAATTCGCCCTCCATCTAGGGTTTTCATTGCTATGCTAAATCCTTTTCCAACTTTGCCAAGTAGGTTTTCTTTAGGAATTCTACAATTTTCAAAAATTAACTCACAGGTAGAAGAGGCTCTAATACCAAGCTTTAATTCTTGTTTCCCAGTAGTAAAACCAGGAGTATCTTTCTCAACAATAAAAGCAGTTATACCTCTAATTCCCGCAGATTTATCTGTCATTGCAAATACTACATAAACATTGGCATAGCCACCATTTGTAATAAATATTTTGCTTCCGTTTAATACATATGCATCTTCTTCTTCTACTGCAGTAGTCTGTTGTGCAGAAGCATCGGTTCCAGCATTGGGTTCGGTAAGACCAAAGGCTCCAAGCCACTCCCCACTACATAATTTTGGAAGGTACTTTTCTCTTTGTATGTCATTACCAAATTCAAGTATAGGCGCTACACATAAAGATGTGTGAGCAGATACAATTACACCTGTAGTTCCACAAACTCTAGATAATTCTTCTACAGCAATAGAGTACATAATATTATCACCTCCGGCTCCTCCAAATTTTACTGGCACTGGAATTCCCATAATTCCAACTTTAGCCATTTTCTTCACACTCTCTAAAGGGAAGGTCTCTTTTTCATCTATTTCTGCCGCAATAGGTTTTATCTCTTTGTCGGCGAACTCACGAATCATCTGTCTAAAGAGTTGCTGCTTTTTGTTTAATTCAAAGTCCATTTTTTATTATAAAGATTTAATTATTAA
>CAZHHY010000158.1:0-4049 GCA_964532375.1 uncultured Muribaculaceae bacterium | reverse complement strand
TATTTTTACCTTTCCATGTCTTCATTTTTAGCACAAAAAGGCTATTGTGGCTTTGCAAACTGGATGCGAGTACAGTATCAAGAAGAGATGTCACATGCACTTAAAATATTTGATTACATTATTAGCCGCGGCGGCAATGCTAAACTAACACCAATTACTGCAGTAGAGACTGAGTGGAAAGGTATTCATGAGATTTTTGAAAGCACTTACGAACACGAATGCAAGGTAACTGATATGATAAATGCTTGTTATGAGGTGGCTACCAAAGAGCGCGATCACGCAACAGCCAATATGCTTCAGTGGTTTATAGACGAGCAAGTAGAAGAAGAAGAGAGTGCTATTGAGATTTTGGATAAGCTCAAAATGATTGGTGATAAAGGCGCTGGCCTTTACTTGCTAGATAGAGAGCTTGGGGCAAGAACATTTGTAGATGCTACCCAAACTGTATAACCACTTAATCTTGCAACATAACAGCATATAAGTAACTAATTATAAAAGATTTGACTTAAAAAGAGATTGCCAATATATTGGCAATCTCTTTTTTTCTACTCAATAAAGTGTTTTATCACTTAAGAAGTGACGGTATTTCTGATGGCTCGTTAGCAACGGGAACTCCGACTGCTTCAAAGGCTTCTTGTTTTTCACGGGCAGTACCACTGCCACTAGAGATTATGGCGCCAGCATGGCCCATGCGTTTATTAGGTGGAGCGGTGCTTCCTGCAATAAATACTGCAACTGGCTTTGTAATATTCTCTTTAATGAAAAGAGCTGCTTGCTCTTCGGCATCGCCACCAATTTCTCCAATAAGAGCAATTGAGTCGGTTTCGGGGTCGTCTTGAAACATTTGTAGGAGTTCTTTATAGTAGAGACCTACCACAGGGTCTCCGCCTACACCTATAGCCGTAGATTGCCCCATGCCTTGTTTTGTGAGATTGTAAACAACTTCGTAGGTAAGAGTTCCACTTCTAGAGATTACGCCTGTTCTTCCCTCTTTAAAGATGTTGCCCGGCATTATTCCTATTAAGCTTTTTCCCGGAGATATTAGCCCGGGACAATTTGGTCCTATAATTTTTGCTCCCATACTACTTGCATATTTATGAGCGTACACAACATCTAGGGTTGGCACCCCCTCGGTTATACAAATAATGAGCGATATTCCAGCATGTGCAGCTTCCATTATTGCATCTTTTACAAAAGGGGCTGGTACAAAAATAACAGCAGTGTTTGCACCTTCATTTTCTACTGCTTCATATACACTATTCATTATTGGAACTCCAAAATCGGTAATTTTACCGCCTTTACCAGGCGATGTGCCTGCTACAACATTAGTTCCGTAAGATTTCATTTTTGCAGCATGAAAGCCACCATCACGCCCAGTTATACCTTGTACAACCAGTCTTGTATTTTTATTGATAAGGATACTCATCTTAATATTTGTTTATAGATTTTCAATTAATAATCAAAAAATCACTAATCTAGATTATTGTTTTACTTAGGGTTTGTATTGCTTTGGCTTAGGCTCAATTCTACTGCTTTACGAATTGCATCTCCCATGGTATTGGCATTATGAAATCTGGTATCTTTTAAAATTTCGCGTCCCTCTTTTTCATTTGTACCAGAGAGCCTTATTACAATAGGGATAGTTGTAGAGATTTGTTTAAAAGCCTCTATAAGCCCTTTGGCAACATCGTCGCAACGTGTAATGCCACCAAAGATATTTATCAATACCACCTGAACATCTTTGTCGCTAAGTAAAAGTTTCATTGCCTCTATAACCTTGTTGGGGTTTGAACTGCCCCCTATATCTAGGAAATTTGCAGGTTCACCGCCATAAAGTTTAATCATATCCATGGTTGCCATTGCTAACCCAGCACCGTTTACCATGCATCCTATCTTACCACCAAGGTGAACAAAACTAAACCCTTTAGACTTTGCCTGTTGCTCTTTCTTCTCTTCTTCTGTGGGTTCAAAGAGGAGTTCTATCTCTTTCTGTCTATATAGAGCGTTGTCGTCGAAATTCATTTTTGCGTCTATAGCCAGTAACTCACCCTCTTTTGTAACCACTAATGGATTTATCTCTACAAGAGAAGCATCGGTATCTATAAATAATTTATACATATTTTGGATTAGAGGAATGGCTTGCTTAACAATGTCATTGTCCTTAAAAAGCATTCGAGCAGCACTATCTGCAATAAAACTAGGTATGCCTATAAATGGGTCTATAATTATTTTAAATATTTTTTCTGGTGTTTTAGCCGCAACCTCTTCAATATCAATGCCGCCTTCTTTACTCATAATTAAAATAGTAGACTTAGAATTCCTATCAATTACGAGGCTTATATAGTACTCACTTTCAATGTTTACTGCTTGTGCAACCATTACCCTATCTACTGTATAGCCCTTTATATCCATGCCAAGTATAGAATTTGCATAGGATACGACTTGGTCTTTAGAAGTGGCTAATTTAATACCACCTGCTTTTCCTCGGCCCCCAGTTAAAACTTGAGCTTTTATAACTACTTTAGAAGAGTTTAAAGTGTGGTATGCTTCTGTGCAAGATTCTACAGTTTGGCATACAATGCCTTCTGCAGAAGGTATCTCATATCGAGTGAAAAAATCTTTAGCTTGATATTCGTGAATTTTCATAATTAATAAGGTATTTGTTTAATCTATATTATGTTTATTTATAAAGGAGTTCTCTAAGAGTTGCCCACTCTTCCTTTATTTGATTAAATAGTTCAATTTTCTCTGACCGTTTGCTAACGATAGCATGATCAAACTTCTTGACAATATCTGTTAACAATGGGAAACTCATGTTAAGAGCAACTCCTTTTATTTTGTGGGCTACTTTTCTAGCTTCGTTGTCTCTTGAGTTTAATAAATCGCTTTCAAGTTCACATATGCTATCTTCCATTTCAGATTCTAACGAGTTAATGAGATCTATTAATATGTCGTTGTCGTTATCTACTCTTTGAAGAAGTTCTTCTTTATTGAAATGCAAATTAATCTCCTGTGTAAAATTGGAATCTGAATTTAGAGATGTTTGTATGCTTTTTTTTGTTGGATGAATATTATTTGAAGCTCCTTTAATTTCTTGCTTGTTAATAGAAGTGGCCCCTTGTTTAAGATATTTATTCAACACCTTTTTAAGTTCTTTTTGGTTTATTGGTTTTGCAAGATAGTAGTCCATCCCTGCATTCATACACTTTTCTTTATCGTCTAGAGAAGCGCCAGCGGTTAGCGCAATAATTGTAGTGCGAATGTTTTTCTTTACCTCTTCTTTCCTAATTTGCCTTGTACTTGCCAGCCCATCCATAATTGGCATTTGAACATCCATGAAGATGAGATCTGGCTTCTGCATTTCTGCAATGTTAAATGCTTCCATTCCGTTATAAGCTTCGTAAACTCTAGCATTGGGAATAAAGTTCTTAATTAATGTTCTAAGCAAAATTAGATTCATTTGAACATCTTCTGCTATAAGAATAACGGGCTTTTCTATTATACCTGTTAATTGAGCTTGTATGCCACTACCATTGGAAGAATTCTCAAAGGTTTTAGGTGAAGAGTGTACACTATTTTTAATATCTATTGAAGCTTCTAGACCTTCATTGGGAGCTATATAAGGTACCCTTTCCGATAAAGGTGGGAGCTCTCCACTTTTTGAGAGATTTAGTAAATAGTTATATAAGTCTCTTAACTTAACCGGCTTAGTTAGCAAGTGAATGATTCCAGATTGTTTACTCTCGTCATCTATGTAGGTACTCTCTTCGGATGTACTCATTATAATAACTGGTTGCTTCCTTTTGTTAAACGAAGAGTCTGCACGCATCATTCTTATTGTATCGATGCCGTTTATTACTGGCATTTTATAATCAATTATTATTAAATCGAAAGGCTCGGCCATTTTAACCAACTTTATAGCTTCTAACCCACTTTCGCACGAGACCGATTCTATATTCCATGTTTTGAGTGCATATTCTAGAATTTGGCGGTTATGAAGGTTGTCATCTACTATTAAAACTCTCTCTATATTTAATTTGTCTGAATTG
>CAZHHY010000157.1:0-4168 GCA_964532375.1 uncultured Muribaculaceae bacterium | reverse complement strand
TCCAGTTCATTGGGTATTTCAAGGGCTTGATAATAATATCGTGGGCTGGAGTAACTTTAAGGCATCCAGTGCCAAAATCCATAGAGACATAATCGTCTTCAATTACTGGAATCTCTTTATCAATTAAAGGAATCTGCACTTTTTTCCCTTTAAGGTGGAAAAACCGCTCGTCTTGTGGGTGAATACAAATTGCAGTATCGGCCATTATAGTTTCGGGCCTTGTGGTTGCAATTACAATATGTTCTCCTGTGTTTACGCCATTTTCAGATATATTATATTTAAGATAATATAGTTTAGATTGAGTCTCTTTATGTATAACCTCCTCGTCACTCACTGCTGTTTGACCTACAGGGTCCCAATTAACCATTCTTACTCCTCTATATATGAGTCCTTTATTGTAAAAATAGACAAACGTGTTAATAACCGCGCTACTAAGATCTGCATCCATAGTAAACTTGGTTCTTTCCCAATCACATGAAGCTCCTAAGGTTTTTAGCTGTTCTAAAATAATTCCACCATGCTTCTCTTTCCACTCCCACGCATGAGCAAGAAACTCCTCTCTAGTAATATCGCTCTTTTCTATTCCCTCTGTCTTCAATTTAGCAACAACTTTTGCTTCTGTTGCAATTGAGGCGTGGTCTGTGCCGGGTACCCAACAAGCATTTTTACCCAACATCCTAGCCCTGCGAACAAGCACATCTTGAATAGTATTGTTTAGCATATGACCCATATGTAGAACCCCAGTCACGTTTGGAGGTGGAATTACTATAGTATATGGTTCTCTATTGTCTGGTTCTGAATGAAAAAAACCTTTTTTCATCCAATATTGGTACCACTTGTTTTCTGTCTCTATAGGTGAATACTTTGCAGATATTTCCATGTTGTTCCTTTGTGATATTTTAATCTAAGCTGCAAAGTTAATCAATTTTAGAAAAGGTGAAGCAATTCGCAATTAAGAAAAAATCTTATCTTTGCCAAGATATTAAAAAACTTAAAAGACATGAGTGCTGAAAATGAACTGAATATCGAATTAAGCAACGAGGTAGCTCAAGGCTCCTACTCTAACCTTGCTATTATCACACACTCTAGCAGTGAATTTATTCTTGATTTTGTTAGGCTTATGCCAGGTGTACCTAAAGCCCAGGTAAACAACAGAATAATCATGAATGCAGAACACGCCAAAAGACTCTTCTTGGCTATGCAGGATAATATTTCAAAATTTGAAAATCAATTTGGAGAAATTGAACTCCATAATGAACCATTAAATAAAATACCAATAAACTTTGGCAACAGTTCTGCCGAAGCCTAACTTCCATTTTTATATATATGATAAAGAAATTCAAGATTGTTGTACTGGCCAAACAGGTGCCGGATACACGTAATGTTGGGAAAAATGCAATGAAAGAGGATGGAACGGTAAATCGTGCCGCCTTGCCTGCAATTTTTAATCCAGAGGATATGAACGCCCTGGAACAAGCATTGAGATTAAAAGATCGTTTCCCAGGCAGTGAAGTACTACTGCTTACAATGGGGCCTGGAAGAGCTGCCGAAATAATACGAGAAGGGTATTACAGAGGTGCCGATGGAGGTGTATTACTTACCGATCGCAAATTTGCAGGAGCCGATACTTTGGCAACCTCATATGCACTCTCGATGGCTATTAAAAAAATGAATCCCGATATTATTATTGCCGGAAGGCAAGCAATTGATGGAGACACAGCACAAGTTGGGCCTCAGGTTGCAGAAAAATTAAATTTACCACAGGTTACTTATGCCGAGGATATTCTAGGTTTTGAAAATGGTAAATTAATTATTAAAAGAAGACTAGAAAGAGGAGTAGAAACAGTTAAAACAGCACTTCCAGCTGTGATTACTGTACATGCTACCGCTCCAGATTGTCGCCCAAGGAATGCAAAGCAACTAATGAGATTTAAACATGCTCGCACTCTATCTGAGGCGCAAGACAATGAACATAACTCATATTTGCCAGTGCAAACCAAAGAGTCTTTAGTAATTCCAGAATGGGGAGTTGCCGATGTAGGCGGAGACGAGATCAACTATGGTCTTTCGGGTTCTCCAACCAAGGTTAAAAAGATTGAGAATATTGTATTTCAGGCAAAAGAGTCAAAAAAACTCACCTCTAGCTTCGAAGATATAGACTCTCTTATTTCTGAACTTATTTCATCTCACACAATCGGCTAACCTATAAATTTCGAAACATGAACAATATAATAATATACATAGAGACAGAGGGCGGGAAAGTTTCTGAAGTGAGTCTTGAGTTATTAACTAAAGGGCGTTCACTTGCAAACGAGTTAAATTGCAAATTGGAAGCATTGTTAATTGGATATAACGTAGAGTCCCTTATAGAAGAACTATACCTACACGGTGCAGAGAAAGTACATCTTGCACAAGATAAGAAGCTAGAACATTATCTTACCCTTCCATATGCTGCAATCACAATAAATCTATTCAAAAAAGAGCAGCCACAAATTGCACTTTTTGGAGCAACAAGTATTGGCCGAGATTTAGCACCAAGGGTTTCAAGTGCCCTATTTAGCGGACTCACAGCAGATTGCACTTCTCTAGAAATTGGAGAACACAAAGAGGCTAAAAGCGGAAAAGAGTACAAAGACCTACTCTATCAAATAAGACCTGCATTTGGAGGTAACATTATTGCCACCATTATTAACCCAGATCACAGGCCACAAATGGCAACTGTTAGAGAAGGTGTTATGAAAAAAGAGCCTTTGGCAACAGCTGTTAAAGGTAAAATCTCTAAAATTGATCTCTCTTCTATTCTTGTAGATGAAAATTTCTTAGTAGAAATTATTGAAAGACATATAGAAGAGCGAAAAATTGACATCAAAGGTTCGCCAATTATTATCTCTGGCGGCTTTGGCGTTGGTTCAAAAGAAAACTTCGATTTATTATATGATTTAGCAGCAGTTTTGGGTGCCGAAGTTGGTGCTTCAAGAGCAGCAGTAGATGCCGGCTTTGCCGATCATGCAAGACAAGTTGGTCAAACTGGAATTACCGTTAGGCCAAAATTATATATTGCAGCAGGTATCTCGGGGCAGATTCAGCACACAGCTGGAATGGACCAATCTGCCATGATTATCTCAATTAATAGCGACCCTAATGCTCCTATTCATCAAATTGCAGATTATGCCATCATTGGAGATCTTAATGAAATAATACCAAGGATGATTAAATCTTATAAACAAAACAGCAAATAGTATGGCAAATTTTTATAAAGACAATAAAGATCTCAAATTTCAGTTTAACCATCACTTGATGCCTAAAATAGTTAAACTTAAAGAGCTAGACTTTAAAGATTACGGCAAATTCGACTATGCTCCAGGTTCTTTCGAAGATACCATAGACTCTTACGATAAAGTAATGGAGATTCTAGGAGAAGTTTGTGGAGACACAATTGCTCCTAATGCCGAGGAGGTAGACAAACAAGGGCCTCACCACGAAAATGGTAGAGTTACTTATGCTCCAGGCACTCAAAAGAACCAAGACACCCTTACAGAGGCAGGTCTTTACGGAATGTCACTACCAAGAGAGTTTGGAGGTCTTAACTTCTCTATGGTTCCATACGTTATGGCAGCCGAACTTGTAGCCCGTGCAGATGCTGGGTTTGCAAATATTTGGGGTCTACAAGACTGTGCCGAGACTATTCATGAATTTGGCTCAGACGAGATTAAAAATGAGTTCTTGCCAAGAGCAAATATTGGTGAAACTTTCTCAATGGACCTTACAGAGCCCGATGCTGGAAGTGACCTGCAAGCAGTAATGCTTCGTGCTTCTTTTAATGAGAGCGATGGTTTTTGGTATCTAAACGGTGTTAAAAGGTTTATCACCAATGGCGATGCACAAATTAAATTGGTGCTTGCCCGTTCAGAAGAGAACACAACCGACGGTAGAGGTCTCTCTTACTTTGTACACGACCAAGCTTGGGGCGGAGTAAAAGTTAGACGGATAGAGAACAAACTCGGCATAAAGGGATCTCCTACTTGCGAGCTTGTATTCACCAACGCACGTGCAAAGCTTGTTGGCGAAAGACGGTTAGGCCTTATTAAATATGTAATGTCACTAATGAACGGTGCAAGGCTGGGCGTTGGTGCACAATCTGTTGGTATTTCTGAAGCCGCATATAGAG
>CAZHHY010000156.1:0-4181 GCA_964532375.1 uncultured Muribaculaceae bacterium | reverse complement strand
GCTTTTATGATAGTAGATTGCAGTGCCGAGGCCGAAGTGTTGGCAAGAAAATACTTTTTTATTAGAATCTGGGCAGCACCCGCAACACTCTCGCTATTTGTTTTCAAAGGGTGGTTTATAGGTATGCAAAACACCATAAGCCCAATGGTAGTAGATATTACAGTAAACATTCTGAATCTTGTTCTGAGTATCGTTTTTGCAATAGGGTTAAATATGGGCATTTCTGGTATAGCATTAGGTACATTGGTTGCCCAGTATGCAGGTGTAACCCTAGCCCTTATATTAATGTATGCCTACTACAGAAAACTCTTCCACTACATACAAATAAAGGGCAATCTTAAACTCAAAGAGATGAAAAATTTCTTTGTACTTAACGGAAATCTATTTTTGAGAAGCACCTCATTATTACTCGTATATGCCGGGTTCACAAGTATTGCAGCAAAATATGGAGACAATCTACTTGCAGTGAGCACCATTATGATGAAACTAATGCTACTCTACTCCTACTTTATAGATGGTTTTGCCTATGCAGGAGAAGCTGTAACAGGCAGGTTTGTAGGTGCTAAAGACCTAGTGTCATTAAAAAAAGCAATAAGAGTACTCTTTGTTTGGACATTAATTATAGCAACTATCTCTACCATAGCCTACGCTTTTGCTGACGAACCTCTTTTTCGCCTAATGACCAACAATAAAGAGGTAATAGATGCCGCTCAAGCCTTTTTACCATGGTTACTTATAGTACCATTACTTAGTTGTGTAGCATTTATTCTAGACGGAATTTTCATAGGCGCAACAGCCTCGGCAGCTATTCGAGACACCATGCTACTTTCTGCCGCCACATTCTTCATAACCTACTATTTACTACAAGGAGTAATAGGCATTCAAGCACTCTACGTTGGCTATATGGCCCACCTAATTGTACGCACAATTTTCATGTCGCTTCGCATTAAAAAAGATGTACTCACCAAAGCCACAAAGCTTTCCCAAAGCTAGTACCTGGCAGATACAGTATCCCAGTCAATTATTCCCCACAAAGAAGAGAGGTAATCTGCCCGCCTGTTCTGATAATCTAGGTAGTAGGCATGCTCCCATACGTCAAAGGTAAGGATTGGTGTTAAGTCTTTTGTGAGAGGAGTACCTGCATTACTCTCGTTCAAAATTTGTAATTTACCAGCTTTGTCTTTTACCAGCCATGCCCATCCAGAGCCAAATAGAGTAAGTGCAGCAGTATTAAATTCCTTAACGAAATTTTCAAAAGAGCCCCACTCATTATCTATTGCTGTAGCAAGTTGCCCTTTGGGAGCACCCCCACCACCGGGTTTAAATGAGTAAAAATAGAAGGTGTGGTTCCACACCTGTGCTGCATTATTAAAAATTGCACCGCTAGAGTTTAAAATAATCTCTTCTAGAGACATTTGCTCGAATTGAGTGCCCTTAATAAGATTGTTAAGGTTGTTAACATAGGTAAGATGGTGTTTCCCATAGTGAAACTCTATTGTTCCCATGCCTATAACTGGCTCGAGCGAATCGTTTTTGTACGGAAGAACCGGCAGTTGAAAATTCATAATCTGTATATTAAGATAAATAATTATTGCTACCTTTGAAGTAAGAACAGAACAAACACATATCTTACTATTCATTGGCTAAGTTAAATAAAAAATATGAAAGAGAGTATTACCACTGTGGAAAAGCCCTTAATTTTAATTGCAGAAGACCTCGAGAATAATTTTTTATTTTTACAAATAGTCCTCTCAAAAAAATACAATATTATTTGGGCAAAAGATGGTAGAGAGGCTATAGATTTATTTCAAGAGAAAAAACCCAATCTTATTCTTATGGATATTAAAATGCCTAATATAGATGGGCTGGAAGCTACCAAAACTATTCGCGCTATCTCTCCAGAAATTCCAATTATTGCTCAAACTGCAAATGCTTTCGAAAGCGACTGTATAGAGGCTCGTGAGGCAGGCTGTTCAGACATTATTACTAAGCCAATAAAAATCTCTATCCTTAATGCCATTATAGAGAAACATCTATTCAACCAACAAGGTAGCCACATAACTATAGCGTCTAATTTCATTAACAATTCTAAAGAAGGTAAATAATGACTAAAGAGTTAAAATATCTTAGACTTTTGTCTAAAAGCTTTCCAACTGTCTCAGATGCAACCACAGAGATAATTAATCTTGAAGCTATTCTTAACCTTCCAAAAGGCACCGAACATTTCTTAACCGATATTCACGGAGAGCACGAGGCTTTTCAACATGTTTTGAAAAACGCATCGGGGGTAATTCGTAAAAAAGTAGAAGAGATTTTTGGGCACACCCTTCGCGATAGCGAGAAGAGAGAATTATGTACATTAATATACTACCCAAAAGAGAAGATTGCCATAATTAAAGAGAGAGAGGGCAAAGAGATAGATGATTGGTACAAAATGGTTCTAGTACAAATAATGAGGGTTTGTAGCAATGTATCTTCTAAATATACTAGGTCTAAAGTAAGAAAAGCACTCCCTAAAGAGTTTTCATACATTATTCAAGAGCTATTACACGAATCCCTTGCAGAACCTAACAAGCATGACTATATCTCTGCAATTATCTCTACTATTGTCTCTACTGGCAGGGCAGAGAACTTTATAATAGCCATATGTAACCTTATACAAAGGCTCACTATAGATTCGTTGCATATTATTGGAGACATTTACGATAGAGGCCCTGGTGCCCACACCATAATGGACACTCTGTGCAACTACCATAACTTTGACATTCAGTGGGGAAACCACGATTTAGTTTGGATGGGAGCAGCTTGCGGAAGCGAGGCTTGTATGGCAAACGTTATTAGAATATCGTTGAGATATGCCAACCTAGCCACCTTAGAAGAGGGCTACGGCATTAACTTAATGCCTCTGGCTACTTTTGCAATGGAGGTTTATGGTAACGATACTTGCTCTCTTTTCAAACCAAAAGAGAATCAAGACGAACCAGTTAAAAGCAAGCACGTGAGAATGATATCTCAAATGCATAAAGCAATTTCAATAATTCAATTTAAATTGGAAGGTGCTGTTATAGACAGAAACAAAGAGTTCCAAATGGCCGATAGAAAACTGCTGCATCTAATAGATAAAGCTAAAGGAACTATTACAATTGATGGTAAAGAGTATGAACTTAAAGATACCAACTTTCCTACAATTGACCCTGCCAATCCCTATAAGTTAACCGAAGAGGAGCAAGAGACAGTAACTACTCTTATGCACTACTTTCTTACCAGCGAAAAGCTAACTAAGCATATGAAGTGCTTGTTCAATAACGGTTCACTCTATCTTGTAAGAAATTCAAACCTACTATTCCATGCCTCTATACCTTTAAATAAAGATGGGTCGCTAAAGGCTGTTCCAGTAATGGGAGAAAAATTTACCGGGAAAAAACTTTTCGACAGAATAGAAGAGGTAATTAGGCAAGCCTACTTTAATGAGAGAAAAAAAATCACTCGGCATGCCTGCAAAGACTACATATGGTACCTTTGGTGCGGCCCAGATTCGCCTCAATTTGATAAGGCCAAAATGGCAACTTTCGAAAGATACTTTATTGCAGACAAAGAGACCCATAAAGAAGAAAAGGGCTATTACACTAAGCTAAAAGATAATAAAGAGATATGCGAAATGATTCTTAACGAGTTTGGAATTACAGATAAGCAATCACATATTATTAACGGCCATATTCCAGTTAAAACAGGCAAGGGGGAGTCTCCTATAAAGGCCGAGGGAAAACTATTGGTTATAGATGGTGGCTACTCCAAAGCATATCAATCCGAGACAGGAATAGCAGGCTACACTCTCATTTATAATTCACATGGGCTTTTGCTTACCCAGCACCAACCCTTTGTAACTACAGAGAAAGCAATAAGAGATGGCGATGATATTATCTCTGAAACCACTGTTCTTGAGTTTAGCAACAAGCGTAAATTAGTAAGAGATACCGATATTGGATTGCAGCTTCAACAACAGATAGACGATCTTGTCCATCTTGTTTCTGCCTATAGAGGTGGAATCATTAAAGAAAATAACTAACTAGAAAAACTTATCTCAACAAAAAAAACTTCTGGCAAAAAAAAGCCAGAAGTTTTTTCTTTTTAAGTAATCTAAAACACCTTTAATAGCTGCTAGTAAGTTAATTAGTTCGTTC
>CAZHHY010000155.1:0-4194 GCA_964532375.1 uncultured Muribaculaceae bacterium | reverse complement strand
ACCTCCATATGAGGTTTTGGAGACTTCTTGGATTAGCTACAAACAACTCGAACTATCGGTTGCTCTTTCTAGAATTTTAGATATCTATTATAATCACTCAATTTGGCAAGAAACATTTACCACAATTGCTCTTGAAAACAGCTCTTTCCTTGAAGAATTTGCACTTTATTTTAACAATCAAGGGTATTCTCATAGCTTAAATAGAGAGAAAAAAGGGAGTATAATATGGGAATTTTGTTCGCTCTATTTTAAAGATTGCCTGCCACTAATTGCAGTAACCTGGATGAAAAATGGCTTATCGTTTCATATTGGGCCAGGTCTATTATCTAAACAGTGGAAATATGGAGACCAAATGAATAACCCTCTCTTTCAAAAAGAAGAGAGAAACAATGTTTATAGATACTTAGAGTTAATTGATAGAAAGCATTGGTTTGTATATAATAGAAAAACTAATAATTCTAAATCAATTGCAAACATTATTGAATTAATGTAATCATTTGCCCTCTTTTTAGTTGCTTTTTATTATATTTGCACCCAAAATTACTTAAGTATGATAAATAAAGAGTTAATCTCTCCTAAAAGCATCGTCATTGTTGGTGGTTCACAAGATTTCCAAAAACCAGGGGGCAATGTTCTCAAAAACCTAATTGAGACAGGCTATAGTGGAAAATTATATGTAGTTAATCCTAAAGCAGATTCTGTTCAAGGTGTTAAGTGTTATAAGTCAGTCTCAGATTTGCCCGAAGTAGACCTTGCAATACTCGCAATTCCTGCCCATTTATGCCCCGAGGCAACAGATATCCTATGTAATAAAAAAGATTGCAAAGCAGTCATCGTCTTTTCGGCAGGGTTTCATGAAGATGGCCCGGAGGGAGCACTCTTAGAAGATAAATTAGTAGAAATAGTTAACAAAGCAGGCGCAACTTTGATAGGCCCAAATTGTATTGGAGTTTTAACTCCTGCATATTCGGGTGTTTTCACAAGACCAATCCCAACTTTAGATCCTATGGGTGTAGATATGATATCGAGCTCTGGAGCAACTGCAGTGTTTATCCTAGAGGCCTCAATGCAATTAGGGCTTAAATTTTCATCGGTTTTTTCTGTAGGAAACAGTGCCCAAACTGGTGTAGAAGAGTTATTGGAGTACCTAGATCTTTCTTATATACCCGGTAAAAGTTCACCTGTAAAACTTCTCTATATAGAGAGTATTTCTAATCCGGAAAAACTACTGAAACACTCTAGATCGCTAATTAAAAAAGGAGCCCATATAGCAGCAATAAAATCGGGATATAGCGATGCCGGGAGCAGAGCAGCCTCTTCACATACAGGCGCACTTGCTAGTCCAGATAAAGCAGTAAATGCACTGTTCAAAAAGGCTGGTATTATAAGATGCTTTAGCCGAAGTGAACTTGCAATGGTAGCTTCTGTTCTACTCTACCCTCGTCCAAAAGATAAAAAAATAGCTATTATCACCCATGCCGGTGGCCCTGCTGTAATGCTAACCGATGTTCTGAGTGCGAACTCAATAGAAATTCCAGAAATTAAAGGAAAAAAAGCAGCTGCTCTTCTCGAAAAACTATACCCAGGCTCTTCGGTCTCTAACCCAATAGATTTCTTAGCAACTGGTACCGCAGAGCAACTTGGTTACATTATAGATGCTTGTGAAAATGATTTTGATGTAGACGCAATGGTGGTAATTTTTGGGTCACCTGGTCTTACTTCTGTTTTTGATGTATATGATGTTTTAGCTAAGAAAATCAAAAGTTGCAAAAAACCAATATATCCAGTTTTGCCTTCTGTAGTTAATGTGCAGGAAGAGATTGCTCTTTTTCAAAAAAATGGCGGAATTAGTTTCCAAGATGAAACTCTGTTTGGAATGGCATTGGCAAAAGTGCTTAATAATGACAGAGAAATAGAAGAGATTGAACTACCCCCGGTAGACATTAAGCTTATACGATCTGTTATAGATAGCTGTAAAGATGGGTATCTCTCTCCAATAGAGGTTCAAAAGTTACTCGATGCTGCGGGTATTGACAGAGCTAAAGAAGCAGTTACATCAACTGTTAATGAAGCTCAAAAAATGGCTAAAGAGATAGGATTTCCACTAGTTATGAAGGTTGTAGGCCCTGTTCACAAGTCAGATGTAGGTGGTGTTGTGTTAAATGTAACAGATCTAGAAACTTTAGTCTTAGAGTTTAATAGAATGATGAAAATTCCTGAAACTACATCTATCTTACTTCAACCTATGCTTTCTGGAACACAGCTTTTTATTGGAGCAAAAAAAGAAGATAAATTTGGTCACATAATTATGTGCGGCCTTGGTGGTATATTTGTTGAGGCTATTGGCGATGTTACTACTGGCCTTAACCCAATCTCAAAAAAAGAGGCTACTTCTATGATACAATCTTTAAAGGGGTACAAACTCATAGAGGGAACACGGGGGCAAGAAGGGGTAAATGAGTTTCTATTTACAGATTCAATAAGACGAGTATCTGCACTATGTAATGCTGCTCCAGAGATATTTGAAATGGACTTGAATCCACTTCTAGGAAATCCTAAACAGGTTATAGCTGTAGATGCACGAATTCGTATAATTAAAAACTAGATTAAAACAGATGTTCTCCAAACTAAAAAAACAATTTAACGAGCTACCATCAATGACTAAAGGTTACATTTTACTTTTAGTACTCCTTATAATTGGAATTATCCTAAGATGGAGTACCGTTTCGGAAGGTGTAATAAAGGGATTTAAGTTTTTTAATAAATAATTATTCTTTTTCTCTTACAATTCCTTTCATTTTTGAATGAATTTTAATACTTTTGTAAAAATTATAAACTAACTTAATATAGTATGGCATTAAGAGGAGCTATTGTGGTAGACACAGAAAAATGCAAAGGATGCAGTGTTTGCGTTGTGAATTGTCCTACCAATACCATTGCTTTAGCCAAAGAGGTAAATGGCAAAGGTTACAATTATGCCTATATGGCATTCCCTGAAAACTGCACTGGTTGCACAAATTGTGCTACCGTTTGTCCAGACACCTGTATAACTGTTTACAGGGTTAAAGTATAATGGTAAAAATTATTTATTAATATGGCAGAATACATTTTAATGAAAGGAAACGAAGCCATCGCAATCTCTGCTATCAGAAATGGTTGTGACGGTTACTTCGGATATCCTATTACTCCACAATCGGAGATTATGGAAACCCTAATGGTAGAAGAACCATGGGATTCTACCGGAATGGTGGTTTTACAAGCAGAGAGCGAGACTTCGTCTATTAACATGCTCTACGGAGGTGCTTCATGTGGTAAAAAAGTTATGACTTCTTCAAGTAGCCCCGGCATAAGCCTAATGGCAGAAGGGCTCAGCTATTTGGCTGGAGCTGAACTTCCATGCCTTGTGGTTAACGTTGTTAGAGGTGGTCCTGGATTAGGTACAATTCAACCTGGCCAAGGCGATTATTTTCAAGCCTGTAAAGGTTGTGGTCACGGAGACTACAAAATGATTGTGCTTGCACCTAACTCGGCACAAGAGATGTACGATTTTGTAGATCTAGGCTTTGAACTTGCTTTCAAATATAGAAACCCTGCTCTTATTCTTTCAGATGGCGTTATTGGCCAAATGATGGAAAAAGTAGAGCTTAGGCCAGAGAAACCAAGATGGACCAATGAAGAAATCGTAAAAATGTCTCCTTGGGCTACTACAGGAAAAACTCCAAATAGGAAGCAAAACGTTCTTACTTCATTAGCACTTGATGCAGCTGTTCATGAGGCTTTGAACCATAGGCTTATAGAAAAATATAAGAAAATGGAAGAAGCAGAAGTAAGATTCGAAAACTATAAGTGTGAAGATGCCGAACATGTTATTGTAGCCTACGGCTGTATGGCCAGAGTGTGTGAAAACACTGTAGATCTTGCAAGACAAGAGGGAATCAAATTAGGCCTATTACGCCCAATTACTCTTTACCCTTATCCTACAAAAGAGATACAAAGATTGGTACCTCAGCTTAAAACCATTATGTCGGTTGAGCTTAGCGCAGGACAAATGGTAGAAGATGTGAGACTTGCCGTTAATGGCAAAATTCCTGTTAACTTCTACGGCAGGCTTGGCGGTATTGTTCCTTCTCCCGAAGAGGTATTTGAGGCATTTAAAAAAGAGATCAACAAATAAAATGCACACAATTATGGATA
>CAZHHY010000154.1:0-4314 GCA_964532375.1 uncultured Muribaculaceae bacterium | reverse complement strand
AATATAACAGAATAAAAAACGAAGCCGATAGAGTAATAGCACTTTACGAGAAGAAAAGCGTAACCGAGAACGACTACTACAAAGCAAAATATGGCCTAGAGCAAATAACCGCAAAGCACGATGCACATAAAAATGCATTGGCAGACACTAAGCTACTAGCACCCTATGACGGATATATCCAGAAAACCCACTACTCTGCCAAAGAGACAGTAGGTGCTGGCATGCCAATAATCTCAATGATAAACACCTCTTCAATGGGAGTAGAAATAAACATTCCCAGTGCAAACTATGTCAAAAGAGAAGAGATAGAATCTTTCAGCTGCATTAGCGACATTTACCCAGGCAAAGAGTACCCAATGGAGCTAACAGGCATAAACCGCAAGGCAAACCTAAACGAACTCTACACAGTTTACCTAAACCTAAAAACACCAAAAGGGTACCCGCCACTTACCCCAGGAATGACAGTTACAATTAAAGTAAAATATAAAAATGTAGCCCAAACAAGATATACAGTCCCTATTAACGCATTAATAAGCGCACAAACAGGCAGCTCGGTATGGGTTTTTAATGCCAACGACAGCACAATAAGCAAAAGAGAAATAGCGACAGACGGGATAGATAACAAAGGAAATACAATAGTACTCGCAGGAGTAGAAGAAGGAGAGATAGTAGTTTCGGCAGGGGCCAACTCACTAAAAGAGGGTCAAAAAGTGCATCCGGTAAAAGCACAAACTAAAACCAATGCAGGAGGTCTGTTATGATAGATTATGGAAAATGGGCGCTCAATAACCGCAAATTTGTCTTTTTTCTAGTAGCAGCCCTAGTAATTGGCGGAATCTTCTCTTTCAACAGCATGAGCAAACTAGAAGATCCAGAGATTAAGGTTAAGCAAGCAATGGTAATAACCACCTACCCAGGAGCAAGCGCCCACGAGGTAGAACTAGAAGTTACCGAACCACTAGAAAATAGCATTAGATCTATCAAAGGAGTAGAGACCGTAACCAGCCGCTCTATGAACGACGTCTCAATTATAGAAGTACACCTTTCGTTAACGGTTCCAGATGCACAGGTAGAACAACAATGGGATCTCTTAAGACGCAAAGTAAACGACACAAAACGCCTACTACCAAGCGGAGCCAACATGCCAATAGTAAAAGACGACTTTGGCGATGTATACGGAATGTTCTATGCAATTACCAACGACGGATACACTGCACAAGAGATGACACAATATATAGAACTCATAAAGCGTGAAGTTCAGAATATAGAGGGAGTTGCAGCAGTGAGCGTATATGGGCTTCAAAACGAATGCATAAACATAGAGCTTCTCCAAGAGAAAATGGCGAACCTAGGAGTACACCCAGTAGAGGTAATAGCAACCCTTAATGGTCAAAACCAAACAGCCTATTCGGGATACTATCTAAGTGGAGACCAAAGAATACGAGTAACAGTAAACGACCGATACAAAAGCGCAAACGATATTAGCAAACTTCTGCTGCAAGGGCACGAAAAAGATCAATTAAGGCTAAGCGACATTGCAAAAATAACAATGGAAACAGAGCAGCCAATAAGAAACCAACTACTCTACGATGGCCAGCAAGCATATGGGTTCTCAATTGCAGCTCTAGGAGGTATAGACATTACCAAACTAGGCAAAGAGACCGATGCCAAAATGGAATCGCTAAAAGAGAGTCTAATCCCTGCAGGCATAGAGTTTCACAAGGTGTTTTACCAACCCGAAAGGGTTAAGGAGGCGCTCAACTCGTTCCTAGGAAACCTGCTACTCTCAATATCTATTGTAATAGTGGTTCTTATGTTTGCAATGGGCTTCAAAAGTGGAGTTATAATTGGCACTAACCTATTTGTAATTGTCTTTGGAACCTTCTTAATTCTAAATAATTTTGACGGGACTCTGCAGCGAGTATCGCTAGGCACATTCGTTTTAGCAATGGGAATGCTGGTAGATAACGCTATTGTAATTATAGATGGCATTCTGGTAGATCTAAAAAGAGGTGTGCCCAAACAAGAGGCACTCACCTCTATTGGCAAGAAAACCGCAATGCCCCTCTTGGGCGCAACACTCATCGCAATCTTGGCGTTCTTCCCAATATTCCTCTCGCCAGACACCGCCGGCGTATACGTTAGAGATCTATTCATAGTACTAGCAGTCTCACTAATGCTAAGCTGGATTCTTGCACTCACACTAGTGCCAATTCACGCTAGCTACTCACTCTACCGCGAAAATAAATTCGGCAAAAAGAAAAACAAAAAAAGTAACATTGCCCCAGATA
Source organism: uncultured Muribaculaceae bacterium (assembly GCA_964532375.1). Classification (GTDB taxonomy): domain Bacteria; phylum Bacteroidota; class Bacteroidia; order Bacteroidales; family UBA932; genus Bact-08. The sequence continues at coordinate 2,023 of CAZHHY010000154.1, read as the reverse complement.
TTATCACAAGTAATAGCTTGGCCAATAATTCTGGAAGCAACGCAGTTGAGAATGCAAATAAATCAGACAACACTAAGCAGCAGAAAGACCCATTCGATTCACATTCGTACAAAGCACTACGCAAAGTGCTTTCGTGGGTGCTCTGCCACAAAACTACATCTATAGTTGTAGCAACCATATTAGTTGCAGCCAGCCTGTTCAGCTACCAATTCTTGCCACAAGGCTTCTTCCCAGACATGGAGTATAACCAACTCTACATAGAGTATAAACTGCCCGAAGGAGCAACAAGCGAAACAGTAAAAAAAGATCTAGCACAAATCTCGGCATACCTAAAAGAGAAAGAAGAGGTTACTCATATTACAACATCTATAGGCGGCACACCTGGGCGATACAACCTGGTTAGAAGTATGGCAATACCATCTATGTCTTACGGCGAGCTCATTGTAGATTTTCACACATCTAAAGAGGTTGTAAAATGTATCCCAGATATTCAGGAGTACCTCACACAGAACTACCCACAAGCCTATGCAAGGGTTAAGCGTTACAACCTCATGTACAAGAAATTTACAATTGAAGTTCAGTTTAACGGCCCCGACCCTGCAATTCTTAGAGAGCTCACAGCTCAAGCACAAGAGATAATGCACCAAAACAGCAAAACAACGCTGGAATGTAACGACTGGGAACCAAAAGCACCAGTTGTGGTAGTGAATTATAGCCAACCAGCAGCTCGCTCGCTAGGCCTATCGCGGTCCGATATTGCAATTTCGCTACTAGCTGCAACCGAAGGGATTCCCACAGGAGTGTTTTATGACGGCCGAGACCGATTTAATATCTATTTAAAAACAGTAGAAGAGCAAGGGTTGCCACTAAAAGATTTGAACAACGCACAAGTTTTTGGCATGGTTCCTCCTATTCAAAACCTATTAAATAAAGAGACAATTAGAGGGCTCATTACAGGCAGCATACAAGAAGAAGAGGTAATAAGCGAACTCCTAAGAACAGTTCCGCTTAGCCAAGCAGCCAACGGAATAGAGATTGAATGGCACGAACCTATTGTAATAAGGCACAACGGGCAAAGAGCTATGAAAGCACAGTGCGAACCAGCTCCAGGAGTAAGTGCAACTAGTGCCCGTCAAAGCATCTTAAAAGATATAGAATCAATAGAACTGCCAGCAGGTTACACACTAGAGTGGGAAGGCGAATTCAAGGCAAGCAAACAATCTACCAAGTATCTGTTCAAAAACTTTCCGCTTGCAATAATTCTAATGATAGCAATACTCATATTGCTCTTTAGAGATTATCGTAAACCATTAATAATATTGCTTTGTATGCCACTACTATTTGTAGGGGTAGTATTTGGAATGCTACTCTCTGGTAAAGTATTTGGTTTTGTAGCAATTGTAGGAATTCTGGGGTTAATAGGAATGATGATAAAGAATGGCGTTATTCTAATGGACGAGATTAACATGCAACTCTCTATGGGCATAGAACCAATGAAAGCCCTGTTAGACAGCTCGTCTAGCCGGTTCCGCCCAGTAATGATGGCCTCTATGACCACAATTCTTGGAATGATTCCACTCTTAGCAGACGACCTATTTGGCTCATTGGCCGTAACAATAATGGGCGGCCTACTCGTAGGAACAATAATTACACTACTCTTTATACCTATCCTGTACGCTATATTCTTTGGCATTAAACTAGATAACTGTGATAACTGCAAATAACATGACCTCAATAAAAAAAAATCTAGTTACGCTATCAATTTTAATGATAAGCCTAACAACCACATACGCACAACAACTCTCATTGCAAGCATGCAGGCAAATGGCTCTGCAACACAATATAGAGAACAACATAGCCAAAGAGCAAATAGCCCTGGCTGGCTACAAAGTGGCCGCCTACAGAGCCAACTACCTTCCAAAGATATCGGCAAGTGGGCTCTACCTCTATAGCGATGCAACTCTAGCCAAAACCCTAGAGGGCGGCATGCTGCCAACCTTTGTGCCCGATGGCAAAGGTGGCG
>CAZHHY010000153.1:540-4315 GCA_964532375.1 uncultured Muribaculaceae bacterium | reverse complement strand
TTGTCGCATATAACATTAGCAGTAGCAGGAAAAAGCATATCTGGAGTAACAGTTGCGCATAACAACATGTCTATCTCTTGGGGCTTTGTTCCTGTTTTTTCTAATAACCTCTTAACTGCTTCGGCTCCCATATGTGAGGTGCCTAAGCCATCTTCTTTCAAAATTCTTCTCTCTCTCACGCCAATGCGCGACATTATCCACTCATCGGTAGTATCTACCATTGTGGAAAGCTCATTATTATCTAGAATATAATCTGGGAGATATGCCTCTACTCCAGTTATAATTGCTCTTTTTTTTATATTCATTAGGAGATCGATTCTATAAATTTATCGACAAATTTAAAAGATAATATAGCCCCGAGAAACATATTCTGCGAGGCATAATCTCTTTCCATAACATCGGTCCCGAGGTTCATCGAGATTAAGCAGTTGCTTTATCGATAATTAATCTTCCTCTGTAAAAACCACACTCAGGACAAACTCTGTGATACAAAACTGCTACTCCGCAGTTAGAACAGGTTCCCAAAGTTGGAAGTTCTGCTTTATAGTGAGTTCTACGTTTATTTCTACGTTGCTTGGAAATTTTGTGTTTCGGATGTGCCATCTTCTATATATTTACAATATTAATTCTTTAAACTTTTTAATTTATCAAAGGGCGATTCTTTTTTTTCTTGATCACTAACTACTATATAGTTTTTGAGCTTTTCAAGCATTACGGGATCGCACTCCTCTTCTTTATGAACTCTTTGGATTGGTAATGCCAAGTAGATATAATCATAAAAAAATTGCTTTAAATCTAATTCACTCTCAGAAGGGTCTAATGTTAATATCTCTTCTGTATCTTCTTCCATTGCGGTTTTTGCAAATTTCACCAACAAAGATGCCATAAAATTCATCTCTATATCAACCTCTCCAAGACATCTATCGCACTCTGTTGTCACAGTTCCCTTAAAGTTTCCCTTAATATCAATAAAAGTATCGTGTTTATCTAAGGTAAGTAATACTTCTAGTTGTGCCCCAGAAATTTCTCTGTTTTCGTACTCCTCAAAGAAATTATTCTCAATGGTAAAACTGTAATCGTGTTTACCAATGGACAACCCTTTAATTGGGATTACGTAGTCTATATTACTTACTTTATTCATAAAGGAAATGAGCCCGCAAAGTTAATCTATTTTTTTAAAATAACAACCCTGATTAACCCTTTCTTCGTTTTCTATCATTTTCAGTTAAATAGATCTTCCTTAGCCTTATAGATTTAGGCGTAACCTCTACTAACTCATCTTCTTGTATGTACTCAAGAGCCTCTTCCAAAGAAAAAACTATAGGAGGAGAGAGCATTGCTTTATCGTCGGTGCCAGATGCTCTAACATTAGTAAGTTTTTTAGTTTTGCATATATTAATCCCAATATCGTCTGCTCTAGAGCTTTCACCCACAACTTGACATTCATAAATCTCATCTCCGGGGTGAATGAAAAATTCACCCCTATCTTGTAATTTGTCCATTGAATATGCAATGGCAGTACCTGTATCAATAGATATCAAAGATCCATTAGATCTTTTCTCAATCTCGCCTTTATATGGCTCATAAGCTTTAAACCTATGTGCTACAACAGCCTCGCCTTGAGTTGCTGTCATAAGATTAGTTCTTAATCCAATAAGGCCTCTAGATGGAATATCGAAATCTAAATGAACTCTCTCTCCACGGTGTTCCATATGCAAAAGAGTACCTTTTCTTCTAGTAACCATCTCAATTGCTTTTCCCACCATTTCGCTAGGAAGGTCAATTGTGAGATGTTCTACAGGTTCACATCTAATTCCATTAAGGTTCTTATCCAAAACCTTTGGCTGGCCTATCTGAAGTTCAAAACCCTCTCTTCTCATTGTTTCAATAAGAACAGAGATATGAAGAACTCCCCTTCCGTTAACTATAAAAGAATCGGCAGTAAGTCCATCTTTAACCTTAAGTGCAAGGTTTTTCTCTAACTCTTTTTCTAGTCTCTCTTTAATATGTCTGGAAGTAACAAGTTTACCCTCCCTCCCAAAGAATGGAGAATCATTAATAGTAAACAACATACTCATTGTTGGCTCATCAATAGCTATTGGAGGAAGTGGCTCTGGATGTTCTATATCGGCAATAGTATCGCCTATCTCAAACCCCTCTACACCCACCACGGCACATATATCGCCACTTTTAACCTCTAAAGCTTTAACCTTTTCTAGCCCCTCAAATATCATAAGCTCTTTAATCTTACTCTTTTCTATAGTTCCATCTCTTTTACAAAGAGATACTTGCATACCAGGTTTTAGAGCACCTCTATGTACTCTACCTACAGCTATTCTACCAACATAAGGAGAATATTCCAAAGAGGTAATTAGCATCTGAGGCGTGCCCTCTAGAGACATTGGCTCTGGAATAGATTCAATAATTGTATCTAACAATGCAATAATATCTGTCTTAGGCTCCCTCCAATCTAAAGACATCCATCCCTGTTTTGCACTTCCATATACAGTTTTAAAATCTAACTGATCTTCGGTTGCGTTAAGTGAGAACATTAAATCAAAAACCTGCTCGTTCACCTCATCGGGGCGGCAATTTTCCTTATCTACTTTATTTATCACTACCACCGGCTTTTTACCCATAGCAATTGCCTTCGATAGCACAAACCGTGTTTGAGGCATGGTTCCTTCAAAAGCGTCTACCAGCAGAAGAACTCCATCTGCCATATTCAAAACTCGCTCTACCTCTCCGCCAAAATCGGCGTGGCCCGGAGTATCAATAATATTGATTTTGTAGTCTTTATAAGGGACAGAAACATTTTTTGCTAAAATTGTTATTCCCCTCTCTCTTTCAAGGTCGTTGTTATCTAATATTAAAGTTCCCAGTTTGTCTGCGCCCCTAAAAAGCATAGCCTGGAGAATCATTCTGTCCACTAAAGTGGTCTTGCCATGATCTACGTGTGCAATAATGGCAATATTCCGTATTTTCTGCATAATTGAGGTGCAAAATTAGAAAAAATATTACTTTTGTCTTTTATATTTATCAAAATAATCTCTCCATGACAGAAAAAATTCTCATTCTGGACTTCGGTTCACAGTTTACTCAGCTAATTGGTAGAAGGTTACGAGAAATTAATGTTTATTGCGAAATTGTTCCTTTTAATAAAATTCCTGAGATAGATAATGATATAAAGGGCATTATTCTCTCTGGAAGCCCTTTTTCGGTAAGAGACCCACAGTCTCCTCGAGTTAATTTAGACGGAATTAAAGGTAAAGTACCAATGCTAGCCATTTGCTATGGCGCTCAATATCTAGCTCAACACTATGGAGGTGAAGTAAACCCTTCTTTAGCAAGAGAGTACGGGCGGGCACAGCTCTATGTGAACGATATAAACTGTCCACTATTCAAGAATATACCTCAAAAATCACAAGTTTGGATGTCTCATGGAGACACTATAGCAACGCTACCTTCAGGCGCTGTTCCCGTAGCCTCTACAGAGGATATAGAAAACGCAGCTTACCGAATAGAAAGTGAGAAAATTTATGCTCTACAGTTCCATCCAGAAGTTTATCATAGCCAAGAAGGAGCCACAATACTCAATAATTTTGCTAAAGGTATTTGTGGTTGTAGTGGAGATTGGACACCCGAATCGTTTGTTGAAAGTACAATAGAGAACATTCGAGAGAGAGTTAAAGACGAGAAAGTAATTCTAGGCCTCTCCGGAGGAGTAGACTCTACTGTAGCCGCTGTACTTATGCACAACGCTATAGGGCCAAAC
>CAZHHY010000153.1:0-530 GCA_964532375.1 uncultured Muribaculaceae bacterium | reverse complement strand
ATGTAACGGGAGTAAATGCCTCTCAACTTTTTTTAGACGCATTAAAAGGGGTTACAGACCCCGAAGAAAAAAGGAAAGCAATAGGCCGAGTTTTTATAGATGTATTTGATACCGAATCGCACAAAGTAGAGAATGCTTGCTGGCTTGCGCAAGGAACAATCTACCCAGATGTAATTGAATCTATTTCGGTTAACGGACCTTCGGCAACTATTAAATCTCACCACAATGTAGGAGGACTTCCTGACTACGTTGATTTCAAAGAAATAATCGAGCCATTAAGATTATTATTTAAAGATGAAGTTCTTAAAGCAGGTCTTCAACTTGGAATACCTGAGAAATTAGTTTACAGACAGCCATTCCCAGGTCCAGGACTTGGAATACGTATCATTGGAGAAGTTACTCCTGAAAAGGTAAGAATAGTTCAAGATGCTGATGCTATATATCGTGAAGAAATTGCAAATGCAGGTCTTGATAAGGAAATAGGTCAATACTTTGCAGCATTAACTAACATGAGATCAGTTGGTGTTATG
>CAZHHY010000152.1:1651-4331 GCA_964532375.1 uncultured Muribaculaceae bacterium | reverse complement strand
AGACGCTATGTATAACACGCCATCTCAAGCTAAGAAAACTCTTACAATAAAACTGCCATATGCAAAGAAAATGGTAGATAAGTTTACAGGATCTATAGTTGCAGACAAATAGCCAATAAGGTACACTAAAATTAGATTTACATAAATTCGGCTACTCTGGTTAGTGCAAGAATTATTAGAAATACCAAGAATTCTCCTCTTTTAGTTTGATTGGTATTCTTATTAGTTAGATATTCATTTATTATAAAAGAGATAGGTATTGCAAGTAGAGTCATAAACTCTGCTTGCACTTGTCTATTTAATAGTATTATAATGGCAAAAACGAAAGCTATAACAATTAGCCGTATGAGAGCCATTGCTTTAATGATTTTGTAGCTACTCACTTTGTTGAGTATTGAATAGATGGCTCTGTAGGCTATAAATAATGAGAAGAAAATTAGACAAATATCTGCTACTGTATCAATATTAAGATGTGGAAACGACATAGATGATATGTTACTCGACCAAATGATTTGGGCAAAGAGGGTAGCATCTTCAAACACTATATATCTTATAGAGAAAATGAACAGATAGGGTAAAACAACAGCACTTAAAAAGAGGACTAAACTCCTGAAAGAGAATGAGCTTTTTACTAGTGAATAATATGCTATAAAAAGGATTAGTGGTAGTAGATGAAAATCGAATAGAGTGGCTACAGAGATAAGAATACCAGAAGAGAATATGCTAACAGTTTTATTGCCAGAGTCTATGGTATAGTAAAGCGAAAGTAAAAAAAGAGGTGCTGCAACTATACTGCCACTAAAAAAAACTGTTTGTGGGGTTGAGAACAAGAAAATAAGATACAAGAACACCAAGGACATTGAGTGTTTACCTGTGTTAAAATATCTACTATTCAATAGATATATTATAGATGCAGTTGCTCCGGTAACTGCAAGGGTAAGTAAAAAAGAGATTGTAGTTGAGAGGTGTTGAACCTCTAGAAAACCGGTTAATACAGAAATTTGAGCATCTCTAGGGGGCGAATATATGCCCATTGAAAGGATTAATGAAGTAGCAAGAAGCGTTAAAGAGTAAAGTCCCAGAAAAAATGGGGAGCTCACAAATCTATATCTGCTCTTTTTGTTTGACATTGCTATTTCGATTTTATTTCGACCTCTACTTCTATATCTATATCTGTATCTATATCTGTATCTGTATCTATATCTGTATCTATATCTGTATCTGTATCTATATATTGATAAGGTCTAAACCTATATCTTTTCTATATTGTTTGCCTTGGTAATTAATATTTTTGGCAAGTTCGTAAATTATTTCCCGACTCTCTATCATGCTATTTGAAAGAGAGGTTAGAGCAAAAACTCTACCTCCGTTGGTGACTAGGTTATTCTCTTGGAATTTAGTGCCTGAGTGGAAGAGATTTGCATCTTTAAGTATGGAGCCAATCTCAATTGGGAAGCCTTTTTCGAAAGAGCCAGGGTAGCCGCCCGATACCATAACCATTGTTAGCGCTGTACGAGGGTCGGTCTCTAGTTTTTCTTGTTCTAATTTGCCAGTGCCTGCAGCTACAAGGTGCGAGAGGAAGTCGCTTTTTATACGAGGCAAAACAGCCTCTGTCTCTGGATCTCCCATTCTAACGTTATATTCAATAACATATGGATTCCCGTTACAATTCATAAGTCCAATAAAAATAAATCCACAATAATCTATATTATCTTTCTTTAACCCTTCGATTGTTGGAACAATAACACTCTCTTCTACTTTTTTCATAAAAGCGGTGTTTGCAAATGGAACTGGAGATACAGCGCCCATACCACCTGTATTAAGACCTGTGTCTCCTTCTCCTATTCTCTTATAGTCTTTTGCCTCTGGAAGTATCATATAGCTGCTACCATCTGTAAGAACAAACATAGAGAGCTCTATTCCGCTTAGGAACTCTTCTATTACAACTCGGTTCCCGGCTTTTCCGAATTTGCCATTAAGCATTTGATTAAGTTGGGCTTTGGCCTCTTCTAGACTCTCTAAGATAAGAACGCCTTTCCCTGCTGCCAAGCCATCGGCCTTAAGTACATAGGGGGAATTAATAGATTCTAGATATTTATATCCCTCTTCTAGTGTCTCTATTTTGAATGAGTTATATTTAGCAGTTGGTATGTTATGCTTTATCATGAAAGATTTTGCAAAATCTTTGCTTCCCTCTAGCATTGCTCCGTGCGAGCTAGGTCCTATGAAAACTGTGTTTTTTAGACTGTTATCTTTAATAAAAAAATCTTGAAGGCCATTTACCAGAGGTTCTTCGGGCCCCACAACAACCATATCTATATTGTTATCTAACACAGATTGCTTTATAGCTTGAAAGTCTTTTATATCTATAGCTAAATTATGGGCAATTTGTGAAGTGCCTGGGTTGCCGGGCGCGCAAAAGAGTTTTCCAAGTAATTTACTTCGAGAAATTTTCCATGCCATTGCATGTTCTCTTCCACCGGCTCCGATAATTAGTACTCTTCTCATTTTTTTAGGGCAAAAATAACAATAATAAATTAACTTTGTAGGCTATCAGAGATAACCATGAAGTATTTAAAGTTAATATTGATAATCGTTTTGCTATACACCACTTCTTGTTCGGGTAAATTAATTCCAGAAGAGAAGATGGCTCAAATTATTGCCGATATATATAAAGCAG
>CAZHHY010000152.1:0-1641 GCA_964532375.1 uncultured Muribaculaceae bacterium | reverse complement strand
GAGTATAAGCTTGTTTTGGCTGCCGATACTACTAGAATTTACGAAGCTGTTTTTAATCATTACGGCTATACTTCAGAAGACTTTACTTATACAATAGAGCATTTTCTTTCAAGACCGTCAAAGTTAAAAGCTATGTATTCTAAGGCTAAAATAATGGTTACAGAGCAAGATAGTATTCTTAGTGAAATAATTGCCTATGGTCAAAAGTTAGATTCATTTGCTGTTCCATATAATAAACTAATGAAAAATGTAGATTCTGTCATGGTATTAGTTCCACGCCAGAGAGCGTTAAGGTGGATAATGGAGCCCAGTGTATACCCTCGTTGGAGTTTAGTACATAACGATTCTATAAAGAAATTATATGAAACTCCGCAAATGAATGTTTGGTGGCTCAATAACTTTAAAAAAGATAGTACTAATTTAAATTTTACTTTTATAGATGAGAAAAATAGCCGCACAGTACGTGTTCCCCCTAAATTCAATAGCACCCATCTCGAAAGGGCTAGTTATCCTCAATGATAACAATGAAATAGTAGAGGTAAGGGAGCTTAAAGAAGAGGAGGAGAGTACCGAGTTTTATAACGGAATTCTTGTTCCTGGCTTTGTGAATTCTCATTGCCATATAGAACTCTCGCATTTACAGGGTGCATTTGAAAGAGGGAGTGGCATGGCTGGTTTTATTAGACAGATAAACATGCTTAGAGAGAGCGTGTCAAAAGAGAAGAGACTCTCTGCTTTAGAAAGAGAGATGAAACAACTTTACGACAGCGGTGTTAGTGCTATGGCAGATATTAGTAATTGTGCCGAGAGTTTCACAATTAAATCTAGGTCAGAGATGTATACTAGAACATTTCTTGAAGTTTTTGGTTCTGAACCAGCTAATGCTTTAGAGATAATGGAAGGAGTGAATGCTTTGGCTTTTGAAGCAGCAGAGTTTGGAATAGATGCAGCAACAACTCTTGACTCTTGCTACACTATGAGCCCACAACTATTAGAAGCATCTAGTGCCAAAGCTTTAGAGGCGGGGTGGCTTTCATATCACAACCAAGAGAGTTGGGAAGAGGAAGACCTTATTATGAGCGGTACTGGACCTTTGGCGCAGAGTTATAGAAGCCGTTCTTTGAGTACACCGCCAGTGACAGGGGCTCCTGCATTGCTATATTTTCTGGAAAGGCTTGCAAGTGCTGGCCCTGTTAAAAATGAAAATATTCTTCTTGTGCACAACACTTTTACCAATGAGCAGAGTGTAAAGGCAGCAAAAGAGGTAATTGAAAATTTATACTGGGCAATTTGTCCATTATCTAACCTATTTATTCATAATGCACTACCTCCATTGAGCTTGCTAATGAATGAGGGGGCTACAATTACGTTAGGGACAGATTCTCTTTCTTCTAACCATATTTTATCTATGGTAGAGGAGATAAAATGTATTCACAAATATTTTCCAACAATAGATCTTAGAGAAGTATTGGAATGGAGCTCTTTTAATGGTGCAAAATTCCTTGGGAAAGAAGATGCTTTGGGTTCGTTTGAAAAAGGTAAAAAACCAGGAGTGGTTTTTATAGATCATATAGATTGGCAAAAGATGCATCTTACAGAGCAGAGTAAATCTGTACGGTTGGTATAATCTGTTTTTGCAGT
>CAZHHY010000151.1:0-4332 GCA_964532375.1 uncultured Muribaculaceae bacterium | reverse complement strand
GAGAAAAACGAAGCCTAAAAAGAGGATTCTACTTCCCGACCCAAAATTTCACGATCAATCGGTTACACGTTTCGTGAACAATCTTATGCTTGAGGGAAAGAAGAGTATCGCCTTTCGCATCTTCTATGATGCGCTTGAAATCATCGGCGAAAAGATGAAAGATTCTGAAAAGGCTCCTCTAGAAATTTGGAAAAAAGCACTTGAAAACATAACCCCTCAAGTAGAGGTTAAAAGCCGCAGAGTGGGTGGTGCAAACTTCCAAGTTCCAACAGAGGTGCGTCCGGAAAGAAAAACTTCAATCTCGATGAAAAACTTAATTCTTTACGCACGCAAACGTTCGGGTCACACAATGGCCGATAAACTTGCCGCAGAGATCATGGCTGCATACAATAATGAAGGTGCAGCATATAAGAGAAAAGAAGATATGCACAGAATGGCAGAGGCCAACAAGGCATTTGCACATTTCCGTTTTTAAGCACCCAAGTACCACATAGTATTAGATGGCAAGAGATTTAAAATACACAAGAAACATAGGCATCATGGCTCACATCGATGCTGGAAAAACTACTACTTCAGAGAGAACTCTGTTCTACACTGGTAAAAGTCATAGAATTGGAGAGGTGCATGATGGCGCAGCTACAATGGACTGGATGGTTCAAGAACAAGAGAGGGGAATTACAATTACATCGGCGGCTACAACCGCATTTTGGAATTATGAAGGCCAACAGTATCAGATAAACCTTATTGATACCCCTGGTCACGTAGACTTTACAGTAGAGGTCGAGAGGTCACTACGTGTTCTAGACGGCACTGTTGCAACTTTTTGCGCAGTAGGCCGAGTTCAGCCACAGTCCGAGACTGTTTGGCGCCAAGCCGATAAGTACCACGTACCTAAAATGGCTTATGTTAATAAAATGGACCGTACTGGTGCCGATTTTTATGCTGTTGTAAAAGACATCAATGAAAAACTAGGTGCAAATGCAGTTCCTATTGCTCTTCCTATTGGTGCCGAGGATAGGTTCGAAGGAATCATAGATTTGGTTTCTAGAAAAGCCTACTACTACAACCAGGAGGACAAATCACTTATTAACTTTAAGATAAAGGAAGTTCCAGCTGAAATGGCTGCCGAAACCGATGAGTGGAGAGGAAAACTTATTGAATCTATTGCAGAGTATAACGACTCTATTCTAGAAAAATTCTTTGAAGATCCTGCATCTATTTCTAATGAAGAGATTATTGAGGCACTAAGAAAAGCTACTATAGATATGGCAGTAGTTCCTGTTTTATGTGGTTCTTCATTTAAGAATAAAGGTGTTCAGTATTTACTGGATGCAATTATGCGTTACCTCCCTTCTCCATTAGATATTGGCCATATTACCGGCATAAACCCAGATACCGAAAAAGAAGAAGTTCGCGAAACAGATGCCAAGGCACCTTTTTGTGGTCTTGTTTTCAAAATTGCTACCGATCCTTTTGTAGGTCGCTTAGCATATATCCGTGCATACTCAGGAAGACTAGACGCCGGCTCTTACATCTTGAACACTCGTTCGGGAAGGAAAGAGAGAGTTGCTCGTCTTTACCAAATGCACTCGAGCAAACAAAACTCAATAGAATTTGTAGAAGCAGGTGATATTTGTGCAGCTGTAGGTTTCAAAGACCTCCGTACAGGTGATACTGTATGCCTAGAATCTAAACCAATAGTTTTAGAATCTATGTCTTTCCCAGATCCTGTTATTGGACTTGCAGTAGAGCCAAAAACTCAGAAAGATATTGACAAATTGGGAATGGCCCTTTCTAAGCTCTCAGAAGAAGATCCAACATTTACTGTTAAGACAGACCACGATACAGGCCAAACTATTATCAGTGGAATGGGAGAACTTCACCTAGAGATTATTGTAGACCGCCTTCGTAGGGAGTTTGGTGTAGAGATTAACCAAGGTGCCCCTCAAGTTAACTACAAAGAGGCTATCCGCTCAACTATTCAGCACCGCGAGGTTTTCAAAAAACAATCTGGTGGTCGTGGAAAATTTGCCGATATTATTATACAATTAGGCCCTGCAGATGAAGGCGTCACCGGGCTTCAATTTGTAGATGAGGTAAAAGGTGGAAATATACCTAAGGAATTTATTCCTTCTGTAGAAAAAGGGTTTAAAGCAGCAATGTCTAATGGTGTACTTGCCGGATACGAGGTTACTTCACTAAAAGTAGTTCTCAAAGATGGTTCGTTCCACGCAGTAGACTCAGATGCACTCTCTTTTGAAATTTGCGCAAGACAAGCATTCCGTAAAGCATGCCCTAAAGCAAGCCCATACATTCAAGAGCCTATTATGTCTTTAGAAGTTGTTAGTCCAGAAGATTACGTAGGAGATGTTATTGGAGACCTTAACAAACGTCGTGGTCAAATCACCAACATGGACTCTAAAGGAAATGCAAGAATAGTTAAAGCAAAAGTTCCACTTGCAGAGCAATTTGGTTATGTTACCATTCTCCGTACACTTTCGTCGGGAAGGGCAACTAGCACCATGGAATTTTCACACTACTCAGAACTTCCGAACAGCCTTGCAAAAGAGGTTATCGAGAAAGCAGGAGGTAAGAATTTTGATAGCGATCTAGACGAATAAAAGAAAAAATAAAAAATATGAGCCAAAAAATAAGAATTAAGCTAAAATCTTACGATCATATGCTTGTAGACAAATCGGCAGACAAGATCGTTAAAACAGTAAAAGCTACCGGCGCTATTGTTAGTGGACCAATTCCACTTCCAACAGACAAGAAGATTTTCACTGTAAACCGCGCAACGTTTGTTAACAAAAAAGCACGTGAGCAGTTTGAACTGAACTCTTTCCGTCGCCTGTTAGATATCTACAGCTCTACCCCAAAAACAGTTGATGCTTTAATGAAGCTCGAACTACCTAGCGGAGTAGAAGTAGAGATCAAAGTGTGATAAAACACAAGTTGAAATAAGCGCAGCCACGCTGCAAATTGAAATAGCGCAGTAGCACTGCAAATTAAGATATCGCACAAATGTGCATATTAAGATAGCATAGCTATACTGCAAATTGAAATAATAGAACAATGTATAATTAATAAACATAATTAGTTAGACATTTATTGAAATAAACTGCAAATTTTTACTACTTTTGCAGTCCGTTTCGGGCCCATAGCTCAGTTGGTTAGTAGCACCTGACTCATAATCAGGGGGTCACTGGTTCAAGCCCAGTTGGGCCCACTCCCTAAAAATAAAAGACTTACAGCACTAGTTGTAAGTCTTTTTTTATGCCTATGTACATACAATTTGCATACAACTTTCTTCAGTGATTTTTTATGCACTCAAGCAACAGATCAAAACATGAAGGCATCATTGAATCTCTTCCTGTTTAATTTAACATGAATATTAACCTTAGTTATGGAACAACAGCGATTTGAAAGTATAGTCTTCTTATTGAGTAATTTTTTAATGTTATTCCAATCTGTGAAGGATGTTACACATCCTTCAAGTAATTTATATTTAATAATTTACAGACAAAACTAGTTTGTTAATTCAATTGTTCTATATATCTTTGATTTCAGGAAAAGGTAGAAGCACAAAAGTTATTTAATCTTGCCAACTGAAAACACTTTGTGTTTACATGGAACCAACAGTACAATAGCATTGTTTCCTTAAAAAATAAAACGGCATTAGTCTTATCTAGTTTTTCTTAAATAATTGGTCTTCGATATTTTGTTGTTACCATACTCTTTATAATAAAATTTTTATTAACATGAAAAGGTGTTTTTTAATTTTTACAATTCTGATTTCAGGTTCGATTAGCCTGTTTTCACAAAACAAGAATGAAGTGTATATTGTTTTTACCTCCTCAGATACTATGCAGAAAGGTGAAGTCTGGAGAAAACTAGCCATAGGAAGTGATATCACGAACTATAGAGAGTTGCCCTTGGTTTTCGAATTCTATTTTATAGAAAGAGGCCGTTTAGTGTTCTGGCACTTCCAAAGCGTTAAACCTAAATTCCAAGAAAAGAGAATTGAAGAAAAGGATATACATAAGGTCTATACAAAACCAGTTTCATTCTTGCAAGAGATAGATTATTATGAATGGGAAAATTTAAAAGGTCTCAGTATCATAGAATGGAGAGAGTTCAGAAAAAAGACACTGTACCCAAAGATGAAAGATATATACAGATTTTACCTTATTGACCGTAGGGACATTAAGGATGGAAAAATCAAAATATATGAGGTAAGAGATATGGCTACACCAAGATTTTAATCTTTATTAGAAAATAGGGCAAATCAAGTATGGGCCATAGATATCACTTTTGTACCTATGAAAAAGG
>CAZHHY010000150.1:2768-4394 GCA_964532375.1 uncultured Muribaculaceae bacterium | reverse complement strand
GCTTTGGTATATTGACAGAGATTAATGTTCACACAACATTAAAAGAGAAGCTCAATGTAGATTTTAAAAAATATAGAATTCTGGGTGCTTGTAACCCTGCGAAAGCCTATAGAGCTCTCACTAGTGAAAATAAGATTGGAACAATGTTACCTTGCAACGTTATAGTTCAAGAGTTAGAAAATGGCAAAATAGAGGTTTCGGCAATAAACCCTATTGCCTCTATGATGGCAGTAGATAATCCAAATCTATCTGAATTTGCGCAAGAGGTAAAGGAACAATTAGAGAGAGTAATTGAGGCGCTATAAAGAATAAAATTCAACAGTAAACTTAGAAAAATAAAAAAGAAGCTTAAAAAAGCTCCTTTTTGTTTATTATTATAGTTCTTCGAACTTAACGTCTGAGAATGAAGAGGTTGTAGATTCTTTTATAGGTTCATCTGAACTTGAAGGGCTCTTTTCGCGAATGAATTGAATAACCTCTTCAAGCCCAAGAGAAAATTTTTCAAAATCTTCTTTGTAAAGAAAAATCTTGTGTTTGTCGTATACAAACCTGCCATCTCTCTCAATTCTTCTCTTACTTTCGGTAATTGTAAGATAGTAATCGTTGTTTTTAGTAGCCTTAACATCAAAGAAGTAGGTTCTTTTCCCTGCTCTAACCGGTTTTGAATAAACGTCATCTCCACTACGCTCTTGCGCGTCTGCCTTGTCAAAATCCTCGAAGTACATATTTTTGTTTTTAAGTTTATATCACAAAGATAAAACTATTTTTTGTGCACAAAAACCTATCTTTGTAAATTATTAGATAATTTTTCTATTTATGATTAGCAGGAGATTGATTCGCATTAAGGTTTTTAAAGTTCTTTTTAGCCGTATAAGTTCGGGTTCGAGCTCGTTTTTGGCAATAGAGAAGGAACTTCTTTTAAGCTGTGACAAAACACTTGAACTCTATTATTTTATTCTCTCTTTACCTTTGGCACTTAAATATGTTGCAGAGCAAAAGATTGAGGCTGGTTTAAAAAAGCATCAACCTACTTTGGAAGAGATAAACCCCAATATGAAGTTCGTAGAAAATAAACTAATTCTTTTACTCGAAAATGACGATGAACTTAGAGGTTTTTGCTCTAAAAGGGGGTTGAACTGGTTCGACTACTTACCGTTTGTTAAGAAATTGTATAAAACTGTTTCGGAAACTTCCTATTTTGAAACCTATATGTCTTCACAATCAAGTTCTTTAGACGAAGATATTAAGTTAATTTGTGCAATTCTCGAAAATGAGCTAGATGAGTGCGACGAACTAGAATCAATTTTGGAAGATTCAAATCTTTATTGGATAGACGATCTAGCTTTTGTAATTAACATTATTACAAAGAAACTATATTCAGTAAGGAAAGATGAGGTCTTGTCTCATCCAACTGTGTTTCTCAAAGATGAAGATAAAGATTATGCACTAAGGTTATTAAATGTATCTATGATTAGGTATGACGAATACATAGAGCTTATGTCTAAGTATGTAATAAATTGGGAAACAGATAGGTTAGCTGCTATAGACATCTTGTTAATTGTTATGGGAATTGCCGAGGCTGTGTCGTTCCCCAATATTCCTATTAAAGTTACAATTAATGAATTT
>CAZHHY010000150.1:0-2758 GCA_964532375.1 uncultured Muribaculaceae bacterium | reverse complement strand
TGTAGAACTCTCTAAATTTTATAGTACTCCAAACAGTAAGGTTTTCGTAAACGGAATGTTAGATAAGATTTTATTAGCTCTTCAAGAAGAGGGTATAATTGAAAAAAGCGGAAGAGGTTTGGTAGGGTCGGTAGAATAGTTAAATTTGTAGTAAAATAATTAAATAGTAAAGAATAATGAATTTTAATGTAATTCTTCAAGCTGGCGAAAGTGCCGGTGCTGGTAATTTCAGCTTTTTAATCATGATGGGCCTTATTTTCGTAGTAATGTACTTTTTCATGATTCGTCCACAGCAAAAGAAACAAAAAGAGCTTGCAAAGTTTAGAACCAACCTTGAAAAAGGAGATAAAGTTGTTACTATAGGAGGCCTCTACGGTGTAATATCCGAGGTTAAGGAGAAGTATGTATTAGTAGAGGTAGATAGTAATGTAAAACTAAGGGTAGACAAGTCTGCTATTGTAAAAGATATAGCAGATTTACCTCCAACAAAATAATTTTTGTCATGTTCAGAAATGGCAAAAATTACTTCAATCTCGAAAGAGGCAGGCAACTATTTCTTTTTTTGTTCTGTCTCTTTCTTGCATTTGTCATATGGACTGTACATAAACTATCAGATCAATACAGCCAATTTTTTCAGTATCGAGTATATGCAAATGTCTCTGTAAAGGGCAGGGCAACAGATTCGGAATCATTGAATAAATTGATAATAAGAGGTAGGGCGAGCGGTTTCTATATATTACAGCATAGGTTTTCTAAGGGTGGTGCGCAGCTCTCTCTTTCTCCAGAAGTATTGTATCTAAAAAAGCTTAAAGGGAAAAAAGATCTTTTCTATTTCCTTACGTCTGATATTCGAGATGAAATTGTAGAATCTATTGAAGATAAGGTTATTGCAGATTATTTAAGTGCCGATACTATTTTCTTTAACTATCCAGAAGTAGGTGGCAAAGAGGTTCCGGTAGCTGTTAGAAGCAGAGCCTCATATAAAGAGCAGTATATGCCAACTGGTGGGTTTAAGCTTACCCCCTCTTCAATTATGATATCTGGCGATGCCGATCTTATTAAAAATATTGATTCTGTTTTTACAACCAATATAAATATTTATAATACAGATCGCTCAGTTTCGGGCTTTATTAAATTGGAGCCGGTTAAAGGAGTTGTTTATTCAGAAGAAGAGATTTTCTATTCATTAGAGGTAGAGAGATATTTTGAAGAGACTAAAAGAGTGAAAATTAGCGTTTTAAATGTACCAGATAATGCTGTTGTTACTATTTATCCAGATACATTATCTCTTATTTTTAGATCTTCAATGAACAATGCCAAACCAATAATAGAAAATAACTTGTCTGCTGTAATTGATTATAGTTCGCTTAATGGCTCTCACGATACTTTAGTTGTTGCTCATCTGGCTTCTATTCCTTTAGGAGTTATTAATTTTAGAACAGACCCTCTATATATTCATTGTAGAGTTTTATTTAATAATAAAGAGAGGTAACTATGGCTTTGTCTCTTGTTTGTACAGGTGGTATAGGCAGTGGTAAATCTTATGCCGTTAAGATATTCAACAAACTGGGTGTCCCAGCATATATTGCCGATGAGCGAGCAAAAGAGCTATACAAAACCGATAATATACTACTAGAAAAGTTGGTTAAATTATTGGGCCAAGAGATAATCTGCGATGGGGTATTACAGAAAAATGTAATGGCAGCAAAAATTTTCCCCAACCCCTCTTTACTTGAGAAGGTTAACCAGATAGTACACCCCCGAGTTTTGGAAGATTTTAAGCTTTGGAAAAGTGAACAAGAGCGTGCTGGTTATAAAGTGGTGCTTTTTGAAAGTGCAATTTATTTTGAAGCTCCTTTATTTCATTCTATTGCCAATAAAGTTATTGTAGTTACAGCTCCTTATGAGTTGAGAATAAAGCGAGTAATGAAAAGAGATAATCTCTCTGAACAGAGTGTGAAAGAGAGAATGGCAAGGCAATATTCAGATGAAGAGAGATTGAGCAGAGCCGATTTTACTATCTTTGCAAACAATAAGAGAGCGGTACTACCTCAAATCTTACATATATTAGAAACAATAAATTACTTTAATTAAAAAGAGATAGAGACAATGGGCTATGGTAAATGGATTAGTGGGGCAGTTGGTTGGGCATTAGGCGGCCCAATAGGGGCAATTTTTGGATATGCTTTAGGCTCAATTCTAGAAAAAGGCAGTTCGCTCGAGCAAATTACTTACTCTCCTAGAACTAGATTTTCACAAACAGAAGAGCGGAATAGTTTCTTAATTAGTCTATTAGTATTTTCTTCGGCAGTTATGAAAGCCGATGGAAAGGTTATGAAATCTGAACTAAACTATGTAAGAGAGTTTATAAAAAAAAGTTTTGGCCCCGATGCCGCTTTGGAATCTACTAAGTATTTAAAAGACCTTCTAGAAAAAGAGGTAGAGATAAATAAGATAGGTGAGCAAGTACGCCAATATATGAATTATGAAGCAAGAGTACAGTTACTTCATTACCTAACAGGAATAGCAAGAGCAGATAAAGTGGTTAGCTATGCCGAGTTGCTTGTTTTAAGAGAGATTGCTGCTGCGTTAGCAATTCCTTCAAATGAAAGTGACTCTATTTTTGCAATGTTTGACAATGGCATTGAGGCAGCATATCAAATTTTAGAAGTGCCTACCTCGGCAACCGATAGCGAAATAAAAAGAGCTTATAAAGAGCTAGCTGTTAAGCATCACCCCGATAAAGTTTCACATTTAG